>CAJYKB010000053.1 GCA_913774925.1 uncultured Sphingomonas sp.
AGCGCAGGTCGCGCTTGACGGCCTTCACGGCCTCCTCGTCGGACGCCTGCGTCAGCGCCGCCTCCAGTGCGGCGATCCGTTCCTGGATCAGCGCGCGCCCACGCGCCGTGACCAGGTTCGGCCCGGCGGGAATCGGCAGCTCGAAGCGCGGCTCAAGATGCTCGTCGTCGTTCTCGCGGCGGAAGGCGACGCTCATCCCAGCTTGCCGAACTGCGCCTCGTACCCGGCGCGGTCGCCCTGCGCGAGCAGGCGCGCCTGTTCGCGCCAGCGGTCGCGCTCCATCCGCCCCTCGAACGGGGTCAGCCGCGCATCGAGTTGCGCCGCCTCGGCATCGTCGAGCCAGGCGAGCTGGTCGACGCGGGTGATGCCGAGATCGCCCAGCTTCGCCGCGATCTTCGGCCCCAGCCCCTTGAGCAGCGTGATCGGCTGCGCGCCGGGATCGCTGTCCACCGTTGCGGCCGGAGCGGAGGCGGCATGGCTGGCGGGGTAGGCGTCGAGCGGTGCAGCGGCGGCGATCGGCTCATCGGCCAGCGGCGACGGAGTCGGGTCCGCGGGCGGCGGGGCAGGCGGGGGCGGGGGCGGGGGCGCCGCCGTCTCCGATGTCACGCTGTCCGCATTGGTGACGCCGACCCCATCCGCCTTCAGCTCCTCGATGCGGCGCTGTTCCTCCGCCTCGGCCTCGCGGCGCTGGCGCTTCAGCCGCGCGCCGAAGACCATCGCGATGATGGTCAGCACCGCCAGGATGGCGAGGAGGACGAGCGCGATCGTGACGAGCGCACCGTCCTGCGAAATGGGATCGAGAGAGAAACTGGCGGAGTTCATGACGTCATCCTGGTAGAAGGCGTGCGGGCATCAACCCTTCGCGATGGCCTTGGCTCCGATGTCGCGGCGCACGAAGCCGGTCGGGAAGTCGATCGCATCGACGCCGCGGTACGCGGCCGCCTGAGCCGCCGCCACGTCCGCACCCGTCGCGGTCACCGCCAGCACGCGTCCGCCCGCGGAGACGAGCGTGTCGCCGTCCATCCGCGTGCCCGCCTGGAACACGGTGACGCCGGTCGCCTCCGCGGCGTCGATCCCCGCGATCGCGCCGCCGGTGCGCGGCGTGCCGGGATAGCCCTGCGCCGCCATCACCACCGTCAGCGCGACCGCGTCGCGGAACGTCGGCGCGGGCAGATCCGCCAGCCGCCCCTCCGCCACCGCCAGCAATGTCTCGACCAGATCGCCCTCGAACCGCGCCATCAGCACCTGGCACTCCGGATCGCCGAAGCGGACATTGTATTCGATCAGCTTCGGCCCGTCCGCGGTCAGCATCAGCCCGGCATAGAGCACCCCGACATAGGGCGTCCCCGCCGCCGCCAACGCATCGATCGTAGGGCGCACGATCTCGCCCAGCGCGCGTTCCTCCAGCTCGGGGGTCAGGTCGAACGCCGGACTGTACGCGCCCATGCCGCCGGTGTTGGGGCCGGTATCGCCCTCACCGACGCGCTTGTGGTCCTGTGCCGATCCGAAGGCAGCGGTCGTGGTGCCGTCCGACAGCACGAACAGGCTCGCCTCCGGCCCCTCCAGCCGTTCCTCGATCACCGCCTCGACGGGTCCGCTCGCATAGAGGTCGAGGATCGCGGCCTCCGCCTCGGCACGCGTGTCGGCGACCACCACGCCCTTGCCCGCGGCGAGGCCGTCCGCCTTGATGACGCACGCCTCCCCGAAATCGTCGAGGCAGGCGAGCGCGCCGTCGCGCGACGTCGTTCGGAAATAGCGCGCGGTGGGGATGCCGACGCGCGCGCACAGATCCTTGGTGAAGCCCTTCGACCCCTCCAGCTTCGCCGCCTCGCGGCCTGGGCCGAACACCGGCACGCCGATCGCGCGGACATTGTCGGCGAGGCCATCGACCAGCGGCGCCTCCGGCCCGATCACGACCAGCGCGATCTGATGCCGGCGGATGAAGTCGATCGTGGCGCGGTGATCGGTCACGTCCAGCTCCGCGATCGTCGCGACCTGTGCCACGCCGGGGTTGCCGGGGGCGGCAAAGAGCGTACCTAGGCTGGGCGACTGCGCGAGTTTCCATGCCAGTGCATGCTCGCGTCCTCCGGACCCTACCAGCAGGATGTTCATGGCCGACCCCTTCTTCGATAACCCCGACACCGGCAACGAAGCCGGCGCGGGGCGGCTGGTAGCCGAGGCGACGCCCGGCGACAATGCGATGGCGGTCAGCGTCAGCGAGCTGTCGGGCAAGCTGAAGCGGATGGTGGAGGGCGAGTTCGGCCATGTCCGCCTGCGCGGCGAGATTTCCGGCTACAAGCGCGCCGCCTCGGGGCACGTCTATCTCTGCCTGAAGGACGACGGCGCGGTCATCGACGGCGTCATGTGGAAGGGGAGCGCCGCGGGCCTCGCCTTTCGTCCGGAGGACGGGGTGGAGGTGGTCGCGACCGGCCGGCTGACGACCTATCCCGGCCGCTCCACCTATCAGATCGTCATCGACCGCATGGAGCTGGCCGGCGCAGGGGCGCTGATGGCGCTGCTGGAGAAATTGCGCGCCAAGCTCGCGGCCGAGGGGCTGTTCGACCGCGCCGCGAAGAAGCCGCTGCCGTTCATGCCGCGTGTCATCGGCGTCGTCACCTCTCCCACCGGCGCGGTGATCCGCGACATCCTCCACCGGCTGGAGGATCGCTGCCCGACGCATGTCGTCGTCTGGCCGGTCAAGGTGCAGGGCGCGGGCGCCGCGGAGGAGGTCGCCGCGGCGGTGCGCGGGTTCGACGCGCTGCCCGTGGGCGGCCCGGTGCCGCGCCCCGATCTGGTGATCGTCGCGCGCGGCGGCGGCTCGATCGAGGATCTGTGGGCCTTCAACGAGGAGCCGGTGGTGCGCGCGGTCGCGGCCTGCTCGATCCCGATCATCTCCGCGGTCGGGCACGAAACCGACACGACCTTGTGCGACCACGCCGCCGATCTGCGTGCGCCCACGCCGACCGCGGCGGCGGAGATCGCGGTGCCGGTGCTCGCCGACCTGCGCCTCACGCTCGACGCGATGGCGATGCGGACGGAGCGCTGCGCGCGCCGCTATGTCGAGCGCGGGCGCGAGCGGCTCGACGCGCTGGTACGCATATTGCCGACGCGCGACCGTCTGCTCGGGCCGCAACGCCAGCGCCTCGACGAGCTGGGCGTACGCGGCGACCGCGCGTTGGAGCGCCGCGTCGCGCGTGCGCGCGGCGAACTGGACCGTGCGGCGGGTGCGATCCGCCCCGCCACGCTCGAGCGCCGGGTCGAGGCGGCGCGCGCGCGGCTGGCCGATGTCGGCCGTCTGATCGACAGCCTCAACCCCGACCGCATCCTGGAGCGCGGCTATGCCCGCGTCGAGGACCGCACGGGCATCACCGGTACCACCGCCGATGCGGCCATGGCGGCGGGCGCGCTGACGCTCCGCTTCCGCGACGGCGCGGTCGCGGTACAGGCCGGCGACGCCCCGCCACCGCCGGCCAGGGCCGCGCGCGCCGCCGCGCGCGCGCAACCCGCCGGCAGCGCCCGCACCACCGCCAAGACCGATCAACCCCGATTGCTGTGAAAGCCCGACCGATGCTGATGTCCCACACCGACCGCCCCGCGAAGATCCACTACATGCCCAACGGCTTCCGCATCCTGGCGCCGGGCGACCACGTCGTCTGCGCCGTCACCGGCGCCCGCATCGCGTTGGAGGACCTGCGCTACTGGGACGTCGCGGGCCAGCGCCCGTTCGCGAGCGCCGCGGTGGCGAGCGAGGCGATGGCGCCGGAGTGAGATCTCCCCCGGCTACGGCGCGAACCACTCATTGTGTTGCGATTTGGCCACATATGCGTTAGATTTTAGACTTAAATCATGTGATTTCTTTACACGACCTCCGGTTCCATCTCATCATATTGCCATGCTCCTCACGGAGTTTTGTGTTCGACCCGGGCAACGGGCGGGCAAAGGCAGGGAAGGACTAAGAGGTAATGAAATCCTCAGTATTGAAGCGCTCGCACTTGATGCTGGGCGTAGCGCTGGGCTCGTTGGCGGTCTCACCCGCGTATGCGCAGGCTGTCGCGCAGGACGTTCCAGCCACCACGCAGGCTGATGCAGAGGGCGCCGGTGCCGACATCGTCGTCACCGGATCGCGTCTTGCGTCGCCAAATCTGACGTCGGCCAGCCCGATCACCGCCGTCGCCGCAGAGGACATTCGTCTGCAGGGCGCGACCCGGATCGAGGACGTGCTTAACGCGCTTCCGCAGGTGTCTCCGCAGCAAGGCTCCGCCGTGTCCAACGGAAGTGACGGCACCGCTACCATAAACCTTCGCAACCTGGGCGATCGTCGCACGCTGGTCCTGATCAACGGGCGTCGCTTGAATCCGGGTGCTCCGTCGTCCAGCGTTGCAGGCACCTCTGCGGCCGACGTCAACGCCATCCCGCAGATGCTCATCAAGCGCGTGGATGTGCTCACTGGTGGCGCCTCTTCGGTCTATGGCTCTGATGCGATCGCGGGCGTCGTGAACTTCGTTCTCGACACCGATTACGAGGGCTTCGGCGTCGATCTGAATTACGGCCTGTCGATGCATGACAATCGGTCGACGTATTTCCAGCAGCGCAATGCCGCTGCCGGCTATACGGCACCGGATGGCCTGTCGACCAACGGTCATCAGTTCGATGGCTCGATCAAGTTCGGCGTCGCGACCGACGATGATCGCGGGCATCTCGTTGGCTATGCGGGTTATCGGAACATCGGTGCCATCGCGCAGTCGACGCGTGACTACAGCAATTGCGGTTTCAGTTCGAACGCCAATGGCTTCACCTGCTCCGGGTCGCCCAATTCGTTCCCGGCGAATTTCGCCAATCTGGGGAACGGCGACTTCTTCGGCGTGACGGCCAGCGGAGCGCTAAACGACGGCAATCTGTATAACGCAAATCCGCTGAACTACTACCAGCGGCCGGATACGCGCTATCTGGGCGGTGTGATCGGACGCTACGAAGTCAGCGACGCGATCAAGCCGTACTTCGAGTTCAATTTCATGGACGATCGCACGGTCGCGCAGATCGCGCCGTCGGGTCTGTTCCTGGGCTCGGGAAGCATCTCCAGCCTGAATTGTGACAATCCGCTGCTGTCCGCCGCTCTGGTGAGCCGGATCTGCGCCGGGGATAATCTGGTGCAAAGTGGCGGTGCCAATGCCGTCTTCCTGAATCCCAACGGGACAACGTACAATCGCGGTGCCGTGACCATCGGCCGCCGCGGTATCGAAGGCGGTGGTCGTCAGGCGGATTATCGCCACACGAGCTATCGCTTCGTCCTTGGGACGAAGGGTGATCTGGCACCTGGTTTGAGCTACGACTTGTTCGGCCAGTATGGCGCGACCACGATGTCGCTCAATTATCGCAACGAATATTCGCTGACGCGCCTGACGCGTGCGACCGATGTCATCGCGGATACCCGCGCGGGATCTGCTACGCTCGGTCAAGCGGTCTGCCGCTCGGTGGTGGACGGCAGCGATCCAAATTGCGTGCCGCTGAACATCTTCAACCCCGCTGTGTCGCCGTCGCAGGCAGCGCTTGCCTATGTGTTGCAGACCGGCTTCCAGACGGGCGAAACCCGTGAAACGGTCATCAGTGGCTCGATCACGGCGCTGGGCGGCGAGCGCGGTATCCAGTTGCCGTGGGCCAACGAAGGCATCGGCCTCAGCATCGGTGGCGAATACCGGCGCGAGGCGGTGCAGCTGAACGTCGACTCCGCGTTCGCTTCGGGCGACCTGACCGGTCAGGGCGGTCCGACGCAGAGTATCAGCGGCGCGTTCGACGTGAAGGAGTTCTTCGGCGAGCTTCAGGTGCCTATCGCCAGCGACAAGCCGTTCTTCCAAGAACTGACGCTTAACGGCGGTTACCGATTCTCGCACTACAGCACGGCCGGCTCGGTCAGCTCCTACAAGGGTGAGGCCGTCTGGGCACCGGTGCGCGACCTTCGTTTCCGTGGCGGCTACAACCGCGCGGTTCGCGCCCCGAACACGCAGGAACTGTTTGCGACGCAGATCCTGGGCCTGGGTGGCTCCGACGATCCGTGCGCCGGCACCACGCCCGCGTTCACCGCTGCGCAGTGCGCCCGCACGGGTGTGACGGCGGCGCAATACGGCAACATCGTCGCCAATCCGTCGGAACAGTATCAGGATCTGTCGGGCGGCAACGTCGCTCTGCGCCCGGAGCGCGCCGACACGATCACTGGCGGCGTCATCCTACAGCCGCAGTTCATCCCCGGCCTGTCGCTGTCGGTCGATTACTTCCGCATCAAGATCAAGGATACGATCTCCACGCTGGGGTTCGACACGATCCTGAAGCAGTGCGGACTTACCGGCGATGCGCAACTTTGCTCGCTGGTCCGTCGTGATACCGGCACCGGGTCGCTGTGGCTGTCACCCAATGGCTATGTCACCAACCTGGTGACGAACGCCGGGACGCTTCAGACCAGCGGTATCGACGTGGGCGGTTCCTACAATCTACGCACGCAGGGCGTGGGGTCGTTCGGCTTCACGTTCAACGGCACCTACACGGACGAGGTACGCCTCATTCGCGCCGGCGCCGATTATGATTGCATTGGGCTGTACGGCGGACAGTGCGGCTTCCCGCAACCGCAGTGGCGTCATCAGCTTCGCGTGACGTGGACGCTGCCGGACGGGATCGGCCTGTCGGCACGTTGGCGGTTCCTGGGGGCCACGCGGTTCGAGCGTACTAGCTCGGACACCGATCTTAAGGGTTCCTTCAATGCGATCGATGCGCGTATCCCGTCGCAGAACTATCTGGACCTTACCATGACGGCGCGTGTCGCGGACAAGTTCTCGTTCCTGGTGGGTGCGAACAACCTGCTCGACAAGACCCCGCCGATCGTCAGTCAGTCCGCTGCGCCGATCTCTTCGTTCGGCAACGGCAATACATACCCGACCGTGTACGACGCCAACGGTCGCTATGTGTTCGTCGGTGTCTCACTGAAGATGTAAGTTGAAGGTTATCTAGACAGTCGGGGCGGCGGGTCGATGATCCGCCGCCCCTTTTTTGGGCGTCGTTCGTTGGTTGGGGCTTATGCTACTCCAACCTTGCCACCTCATCCGTCGATAGCGCGATGCCGAACATCATCGCGAGGCGCATGCGGTACACGCGCGGGTCGGTGATCTCGGCCTCGGTCGTCGCGCCGGCGGCGTGGCGGCGGTAGTGGTTGTCGGTCAGCGCGGCGAAGCCGTGCGGCAGGACGATGCTGACCACGTTATGGTTCACGAAGCGGCTCGCGGGCGCGGTGGCGCACCAGTGGTTGCCCATCGCCAGGTCGCTGGCGTGGACCGTGGCGGTGGTGAAGCTGTACTGCGGTTGCCATCCTGCACCCGGCGCGCGCCCGTCCGTGTTCGCGGGATGGCCGTCGCGCAGCAGCATCCAGCCATGCGCGTCGTCGCGGCGCAGGAGGAAGCGCGCACCATCGGGCGCATCGGCCTCTGCGCCGTCGACCAGCGGCAGGACCGGTGTGTAGCTGCCGCCGAAGCCGGTGTCGGCGATCCACTCCGCGCCGTCGATCGTCACCAGCGCCAGCGTGTGGGTCAGCGGCGGCACCTCGGTCGCGCCCAGCCAGACACGTGCCAGCAGCGGGCGCGCGTCGAATCCCAGCGCCGCCAGCGCGTCGAGGAACAGGCGGTTGTGCTCGAAGCAATAGCCGCCACGCTTGGCCGTCAACAATTTCGCGGCGACCGACGCGCTGTCGATCGCAATCCCGCGGCCGAGCCGAACGTCAAGATTTTCGAACGGAATGCGCTGGCGATGCTGCCATTGCAGCCGGGCGAGGCCGGCGGCGTCGCGGGTCGGCATCGCGGGCAGCTCGATGCGGGCGAGATAGGTGTCGAGGTCGAACATGGCAGCCCGGTTAGCGCGGAAGCGCGCGGATGAGAACCACGACAAGCGAGGGGGTTGCGCACGCCGCCGCGCACCTGCATTGCGTTTTCGAACAATCAGTATGGAGGCGAGGATGAGCGACGTGACGGGTCTGGAGCTGCGCTCCGCGGTGGATGCGGACGGACGGCTGACGCTGAGCCTGGAGGACGTGACGCACGGCGCGCCTGCCGCCGACGAGGTGGTGGTCAAGGTGGAGGCGGCGCCGATCAATCCGTCCGACCTGGGGCTGTTGCTCGGCCCGGCGGACATATCGACGCTTGAGCGATCGGGTACGGCCGAGCGACCGGTCGTCAGCTTCCAGGTGCCGCGCGAGCGAATGGGCGGCGTGCGCGCGCGCATCGGCCAGTCGCTGCCGGTCGGCAACGAAGGTGCGGGCACCGTCATCGCCGCGGGCGAGGAGGCCAAGGCGCTGATCGGCCGAAAGGTCGGGATGATGGGCGGCGCGATGTACGCGCAGTACCGCACGCTGAAGGCGCGCGACGTGGTGCCGCTGCCCGAGGGCGCGAGTGCGGCGGATGGTGCGGCGATGTTCGTGAACCCGCTGACCGCGCTCGCCTTCGTCGAGACGATGCGGATGGAATGGCACAAGGCGATCGTCCACACTGCCGCCGCCTCCAACCTGGGGCAGATGCTGCAGAAGATCTGCCTGGCGGACGGCGTGCCGCTGGTGAACATCGTGCGCAGCGAGGCGCAGGAAAAGATCCTGCGCGACATCGGCGCGACCCATGTCGTCAACAGCAAGGGGGACGACTTCCGCGCGCGGCTGGTCGATGCGATCGCGGAGACGGGCGCGACGATCGCGTTCGATGCGCTGGGCGGCGGATCGATCGGCAGCGACATCGTCCAGGCGATGGAGCAGGCGGCGAACCGCACCGCTACGGAATACAGCCGCTATGGCTCCAACACCTTCAAGCAGCTGTATATCTACGGCGCGCTGGACCTGTCGCCGACCACGCTCAACCGGCTGGCGTTCGGGTTCCAGTGGAGCGTATCGGGCTTCCTGCTGACGCCGTTCATGCAGAAGGCGGGCAAGGAAGTGGTCGGCCGCATGCGCCAGCGCGTGGCGGACGAACTGACGACGACGTTCGCCAGCGGCTATACCGCGACGGTCGGGCTGGCGGAGGCGCTGAACCCGGATGTGCTGCGCGCGTATGAGAAGAAGGCGACGGGCGAGAAGTATCTGATCGACCCGACGCGGTGATGTTTTTAGCCCCTCCCCTTCAGGGGAGGGGTTGGGGCGGGGCAGTCAGGGGCGATTGTCTCGGTGAGACATCGCTCCACCCCAACCCCTCCTCTGAAGAGGAGGGGCTTTATGGCGTAGCCGCGATGATCGCGATCTGGCGGCCGTAATCCGGTTCGCCGCGGTGGGTCGCGCGGCGGAAGCTGAAGAAGCGGGCCTCGTCGGCATAGGTGTCGAGCCCGAGCGTCTCGACCCGCGTCACGCCGGCAGCGGCGAGGCGGTGCGCGACATAGCCCTCCAGGTCGAATTGCGCATGACCCGCGCGCGCGTCGGCGAAGAAGCGCTCGTTGGCGGCGTCCGCTTTCTCGAACCGGCGGCGGAAGGCGTCGTCCACCTCGTAGCTGGCGCGGGCAATACACGGGCCGACTGTGGCGGCGATGCGGTCGCGGCGGGCACCGAGCGCCTCCATCGCCGCGATCGTCGCGTCGGTGACGCCGGCCAGCGCGCCCTTCCACCCGGCGTGCGCCGCCCCCACGACGCCCGCGGCGGTATCGGCGAGCAGGACGGGCGCGCAGTCCGCGGTGATGATGCCGATCGCGAGGCCGGGGCGGTCGGTCGCCAGCGCATCGCCGCGCGGACGCTCCGCCAGCGGCGCCGTCACGGTGATGCAGTCGGCGGAATGGACCTGATACGGCGTCTGGAGCACGCACCCGGGCGCGACCGCGGCCAGCGCCCGCTCGCGATTGGCGGCGACGGTCGCGGCATCGTCGTCCGAGCCGAAGCCGACGTTGAGCCCGGCGTGCAAGCCGCCGGACACGCCGCCGCGGCGGCCCAGGAAGCCATGGCGGACATCGGCCAGCGGGCGTGCGCGAAAGACGTCGGGGGTATCGGTCACAGGTCGAGTCGCATCACGATATCCTCGTCCGCCTGGTCGCCGACCATGAAGGCATAGGGGCCGACCTCCACGAAGCCGTGGCGCGCGTAGAAGCGGCGCGCGCGCGGGTTGTCGGTGAAGACCGAGAGGTACAAGGCGCTGCACCCGCGCACGCGCGCCTCGGCGATGGCATGGTCCAGCATCGTGCGCGCCAGCCCGCTGCCGTGCTGCGCAGCGACGACGTAGATCTGTCGCAGCTCGATCGCGCCCGATGGCGGAGTGAAGGGCAGGGAGGGCGGGCCGAGCTTCATATAGGCGACCGGCTCGCCGTTCGCCTCCGCGAGCGTGACCGCGAACCGGGCGTCGGCGATCTCCGTAGCCCAATTATCCGGCGTATGGATGGTCAGGAACGCCGCCAGGTTCTCGGGCGAATAGAGATGCCCGAACGTATCGGTGAAGGTCTGCCGCGCCAGCGCCGCGATGACGGGCGCGTCGGACATCGTGGCGGGGCGAAGCGTCGGGGTATCGGTCATGCGAAGCCTGCGGGTTGGGGCCAGTCGGAGTGCGAGACGGCGATGACGCGGAACAGCGTGCCCATATCGTCCACCAGCCGCGCGCGGTCGGCGGCGACCCGCTCACCGAGCGCGGCGGCGCGCTGATCGATCCCCAGCGCGCGCAGGAAGGCGCCCTGGCCGGTCGTGCCGGACAGGCGCGCGCCCGAGGCGGTGGCGACGAGTCCGAGCGTCGCCATGTCGACATGCGCGGTCAGGTCGATTTCGCCCGGGTCGGCGAAGGGGTTGGCATAAGCATGGCCGCGGACCGCCTGCAGCGTGTCGCCGACCGCGGGGCCGTCATAGCCATAGTCGATCACCAGCGCGGCGCCGCCCTGATCGACGATGCGCGCCGACAGGTCGGCCATGATCGCGACGCTGGCGGGCGAGGTCTCGATGATCGATCCGGGTGCTGCATCGCGCAGCGCGGGCGGGATGATCGTGTCGGGAATGCCGGCGCCCGCGATCGGCAGGAACAGCGTGTCCTGGCATGCGACCAGCCGCTCGTGCCACCCGCCGCCCGCGCGAACCAGCTGGCGGATCGGCAGCGCGTCGAAGAATTCGTTGGCGACGACGATCAGCGGCACGTCCGCGGGCAGGGTGGCGAGCGTGTCGTGCCAGGTCGCGTGCGCTACGCGCTCGGCCTGCGCCTGCCGCAGCGTAGGGCTCGTCTCGACCAGATGGACCGGCGGCGTCAGCCCTGCGCGTGCCATCACGCGCAATGCATCGGCGGTCAGCGTGCCGCGCCCCGGCCCCAGCTCGACCCAGGCGACCGCGGGCTGCCCCGCGCGATCCCACAGGTCCGCGGCCCAGGCGCCGATCAGCTCGCCGAACATCTGGCTGATCTCGGGCGCGGTGGTGAAGTCGCCGCCCGCGCCCAGCGGATCGCGTGTCGCGTAATAATGCGCGTTGGCGGCGGCCATGAACTGGCTGACCGGGATCGGCCCGCCGAGTGCGATGGCGCGTGCCAGCCGCTCCGCCAGCGCAGGCTCGGCAGCGGCGGTCACGCGACGCTCGCCGTCCCGGCGGTCGCCTCGACGCGGCGGCGGCGCTTGCCCGAGGTGGCGATGAGGAACGCGCCGCCCGCGATCATCGGCACGCACAGCCACTGGCCCATGTGCAGCCCGGTCGCCTGCGCGAACTCGACCAGCTGGCGGTCGGGCTCGCGGAAGAATTCGACGATGAAGCGCGCCGTGCCATAGCCCGCCAGGAAGATGCCGACGAGCCGCCCGGGATAGTAACGCGCATCGGTTCGCCAGAAGAAGAACCACAGCAGCACGAACATCGCGACGCCTTCCAGCCCGGCCTCGTACAGCTGGCTGGGATGGCGCGCGGGCTCCGGGATGCCGTAGGGGACGGTGTTCTGGAACACGATCGCCCAGGGCACGTCGGCCGGCTTGCCCCACAATTCGCCGTTCACGAAATTGGCGAGCCGCCCGAAAAAGAGGCCGAACGGCACGCAGCACGCGACCCAGTCGTGGACCCGCAGCCAGTCCAGCTTGTTCTTGCGCGCGAACCAGATGATGCCGAGCGAGGTGCCGACGACACCGCCGTGGAACGACATGCCGCCGTCCCACAGCCGCAGGATCGACAGCGGCCGCACCAGCATTTCCGGCGCGTAGAACAGCACATAGCCGATCCGCCCGCCCAGGATGATGCCCAGCGTGGCGTAGAAGACGAGGTCGTCGGCATGGCGCCGCGCCATCGGTGCGCCTGGCTGCGCGATCAGCTTCAGCAGATACCACCAGCCGATGACGATGCCCGCGATATAGGCCAGGCTGTACCAGCGCAGCGTGAAGAAGCCGATCGTGAACACTTCCGGGTGCAACCCCAGATCGGCGAATCGGATATGTCCCGCGGCGGGCACGGCCCCGGCGGCAAGAGCTGGCAGTATCAAGGCTTTCCCCTTTTCGACCGCGTCTGCATAAAGGGGGCAAGGGACAAACCCAAGTGGAGAGAATGATGCGGACCGAGTTGGACCAGCAGATGGACGCGGTGATGGCGACGCTGACCGCCGAGGGTGGGCCGCTCGCACTGGGTCAGGTGGAGCGGTTCGGCCAGACCCTGCCCTATATCGCCGCCGCGCCGCCGACGCTGCCGGCCTATTTCGCGCATTTCTGCACCCAGCACCGCGACGTCGAATTCCTGATCGCGGGCGAGGAGCGGCTGACCTACGGCCAGGTCCACGACGCCGCGACGCGTGTCGCGCAGGCGCTGGTCGACGGCTATGGCGTCGCGAAGGGCGACCGCGTCGGCATCGCGGCGCGCAATTCGCCGTCGTGGATCGTGCTTTACATGGGCACGCTGATGGCGGGCGGCACAGTCTGCCTGCTCAACGGCTGGTGGCAGGCGGAGGAGTTCGAGGGAGCGATCCGCGACGTCGGCGTGTCGCTGGTCTTCGCCGATCCGCCGCGCACGAAGCGGTTGGCGGCGATTGCCGGGCTGAGCGACGTGCGGGTGGAAACGTTCGACGACCTGCAACCGCTGGAGGCCGCGCTCGATCCCGTGTTCGCGCGGGCGAAGGGCGGGGCGGTGCCCGACATCACCGGCGACGACCATGCCACCATCCTTTTCACTTCCGGCTCGACCGGCGTGTCGAAGGGGGCGCTGTCGACCCATTTCCAGGTCACGCAGGGCATCTTCAACTATCTCGCCTCCGCGCTGATGATGCTGGGCATTTCGCAGGCCGCCGGCGTCACCAGTACGCTCCAACCCGCGACCTTGCTCAACGTGCCGCTGTTCCACGTCACCGCGGAGGTGCCCGTCTTCCTCCAGAGCATGGCGATCGCGCGCAAGCTCGTGCTGATGCCGAAATGGGATGCGGAGGAGGCGATGCGGCTGATCGACAAGGAGAAGGTGACCTATTTCGTCGGCGTGCCGCTGATGAGCTTCGAGATGCTGACGCACCCGAACCGCGCCAAGTACGACCTGTCGACCGTCACCGACATCGCCGCGGGGGGCGCGCCGCGCCCGGTCGAGCACGTCAAGCGGATCGATGCCGAGATGGAGGGCGCGCCGCTGATCGGCTACGGCCTGACCGAGACCAATGGCGTGGGCACCGGCAACTGGCGCGGCAATTACATCGCCAAGCCCAATTCCGCCGGGCGCGCGTCGATGCCGCTGGTCGACCTCGCGATCCTCGACGACGATGGGCGCAAGCTGCCCGCGGGCGAGCGGGGCGAGGTGTGCATCCGCTCGGTCTGCTGCTTCCAGGAATATTGGGGGCGGGCGGACGCGACCGCCGCCGCCTTCACCGCGGACGGCTATTTCCGGACCGGCGACCTCGGCTATCTCGACGCCGAGGGCTATCTCTTCATCGTCGATCGCAAGAAGGACATCATCATCCGCGGCGGTGAGAACATCAGCTGCCAGGAGGTGGAGGCCGCGCTGTACGAACACCCCGAGGTGGCGGAGGCCGCGGTGTTCGGCCTGCCCGACGAGCGCTATGGCGAAGTGCCGGGCGCGGTCGTCCACCTTGCGAACGCCGGCGCGGTGGAGGCGGAGGATCTTGCCAATTTCCTGTCGCAGCATATCGCCGCGTTCAAGGTGCCGCACCGGATCTGGATCGCGGCCGACCCGCTGCCGCGGCTGGGGACCGAGAAGATCGACAAGGTGAGCCTGCGCAAAACCTACCGCGACCGCGTCGGCGCGGAGGCGGTGTAGGGGCTGCCACACCCCATTCGTTACCCCCGGGCTCGACCCCGGGGTCCCGCTTCTCCCCGCCGTCGTGATGAAGCGGGATCCCGGAACCAGTAGAAACCTCTGCAAAAGTCATCGTCATGCCGGACCTGTTGCGGCATCCACCGTGCCGCGAAGTCACAAATCCTTGATTTTGCGGAACGGTAGACCCCGGAACACGTCCGGGGTGACGGGGTTGGTGGAGCCTGCGAAAAGACTTTCGCAGAGGTCTGGCTCGACCCCGGGGTGACGCGCACGGACATTTCCACCTTCCCCCTTATCCCACACCCCGCTACCCCGTCGCGATGCCCGCGCTCACCCGTCGCAACCTGCTGATCTCCGGTGGCGTGGGGGCGGGGCTGGTGGTGGCCTGGGCGGCGTGGCCGCGGACGTATCTGCCGCACCTCGCCACGGCGCCGGGGGAAACCGCGTTCGGTGCCTGTCTGAAGATCGGGCGCGACGGGCAGGTCATCGTCGCGGTGCCGCAGGTCGAGCACGGGCAGGGCGTCTACACCGTATTGGCGCAGATCGTCGCCGACGAACTCGGCGCCGACTGGCGCACCGTGGGCGTGGAGGCGGCGCCGATCGGCCCGCTATATGCCAATGCCTTGGGCGCGGAGACGTTGTTTTCCGGTGCCTTCACTCATATTCCCGAGAGCCTGCGCGAGGAGGCATGGACGCGCGACGCGCTGATGCTGACCGCCGGCTCCACCTCCGTCCGCCAGTTCGAGGCGCCGCTGCGCGAGGCGGGCGCGGCGGCGCGGGTGCTGCTGTGCAAGGCGGCGGCACGGCGCTGGGACGTGGCGTGGGAGGAGTGCGATACGGAGGGCGGGTTCGTGGTCCACAACGCGCAGCGGCTGCGCTTCGCCGAACTGGCCGCATCGGCGGCGAGCGAGACGCTGCCCGACGAGCTGCCGCTGCGGCTGGGCGAGGACGGGCGGCTGTCGGGCCAATCTCTCCCCCGCCTCGATGTGCCGGCGAAGGTGGACGGGTCGGCCAATTTCGTCGCCGACGTCCGCCTGCCCGACATGGTGTTCGCCAGCATCCGCCAGGGGCCGCGCGCGACCTCGCGCCTGCTGAGCGTGAACAAGGCGGCGGCGGAGAAGGTGCGCGGCGTCGTCGCGGTGGTCGAGAACGCGCAATGGGTGGCGGCGGTCGCGACCAGCTGGTGGTCCGCCAACCTCGCGCTGACCGCGCTCGCCCCGCGCTTCGCCGATGATGGCCCCGCGCTGGACGATGCCGCGATCACGCGCGCGCTGGACGCGGCGCTCGCCGCGCCCGGCCACCGGGTCGCGGGTTCGGGCGATCTGGCCGCGGTGTTTCGCGGCGCGCGCGTGATCGAGGCGGAATATGTCGCGCTCCCCGCGCTTCACGGCGCGGTCGAAACCCCGGCGGCGACCGCGCAATGGCAGAACCAGCGGCTGGAGCTGTGGATCGCGACGCAATCGCCCTCGCTCGCGCGCGCCGCCGCGGCGGACGCGATCGGCGTGGCGGAGGGGCAGGTCATCGTCCATCCGATGATGGTCGGCGGCGCCTTCGGTGCCGCGCTGGAACCCGATGTCGCGCGGCAGGTGGCGGTCCTGGCGGTTCGTCTGCGCCGTCCGGTGCAGCTGATGTGGTCGCGCGGCGAATCGCTGCTGCAGGACCGTGTCCGCGCGCCCGCCAAGGCGCGGATGACCGCGCGGATCGCCGCCAACGGCGCGATCCTGGGCTGGCAGGCGAAGATTGCGGTGGCGCCGACCGGGCACGACATGGCCGCGCGGATGATGCCGGGCAGCCTGCTGCGTCGCGTGGCTGGCGCGCTGCCGGGGGCGGCGGATGGCTATGCCATGTCGGGCGCGGTCCCGGCGTATCGGCTGCCGGCGTTCGCGATCGACCACCATCCCGCCGAGATACCGTTGGCGACCGGCCATTTGCGTGGTGGGGCGGATGGTTACACCGCTTTCTTCACCGAATGTTTCATCGAGGAGCTGGCGCAGGCCGCGGGCAGCGAGCCCATGTCCTACCGCGTCGGCATGCTGGGCGGCGACCCGCGGCTGGCGCGCTGCCTGACGACCGTCGCGGCGCTGGGCGGTTGGGGCGGTGGCATCGCCGGCAGCGGGCAGGGGATCGCCTGTCACGCGGTGGCCGGCAGCGCGATCGCGGTGCTAGCGGAGGCGCAGGTCGACGACGACGGGCGCCCCCGGATCGACCGGCTGGTCGCGGCGGTCGACTGCGGCCGCGCGATCAACCCCGATGTGGTGCGCCAGCAGATCGAGGGCGGACTGATGTTCGGCACCGGTATCGCCACCGCCCGTGCGGCCTCCTATCGCGACGGGCTGGCGCAGGTGCGGATGTTCGGCGACCTGCAACTGCCCACGCTGGATGATGCGCCCGAGGTGACGGTGGAACTGATCGCCGCGTCGAACGATCCCGGGAACGATCCCGGCGGGGTAAGCGATCTGGGTGTGCCCGCGGTCGCCCCCGCCATCGCCAATGCGCTGCACGCCGCCACGGGCGTGCGTCGCCGCACCCTTCCGCTCAGGAGCATGCCATGATCCCCCCCCGACACGCTCCTGCCGGCCATCCTGCCGTCCCGCCCCCCCGCATCGGCGTGCTGCTCGTCAATCTCGGCACCCCGGATGGCCCCGATGCGCGTTCCGTGAAGCGCTATCTCGCCGAATTCCTGTCCGACCCGCGCGTGGTGGAGATCCCGCAGATCGCGTGGCAGCCGATCCTGCGCGGCATCATTCTGAATACCCGGCCGAAAAAGTCCGCGCATGCCTATGCACAGGTGTGGAGCGACGACGGTTCCCCCCTGGCCGCGATCACGAAGGCTCAGGCGCGGGCGCTGACGGATGCGTTCGGCGCCGACGTGACGGTCGACTGGGCGATGCGCTACGGCAATCCATCGATCGGCGACCGTTTGCGCGCGATGAAGGACGCGGGGTGCGAGCGTATTCTGGTCGCGCCGCTCTACCCGCAATATTGCGCCGCGACGACCGCGACCGCCAACGACAAGGCGTTCGCCGCGCTCGCCGCGATGCGCTGGCAGCCGGCGCTGCGCACGCTGCCGCCCTATTACGACGATCCGGCCTATATCGACACGCTCGCAGACAATGTCCGCAAGGGGCTGGCCGCGCTTGATTTCGTGCCGGACGCGGTGATCGCCAGCTTTCACGGGATGCCGCAGCGGACGCTGGAACTGGGCGATCCGTACCATTGCCATTGCCGCAAGACTGCGCGGCTGCTGGGCGAGGCGCTGGGGATGGAACTGACCGTCGCCTTCCAGTCGCGCTTCGGCCGGGCGAAGTGGCTGGAGCCGGCGACCGACACCACGCTGGAGGCGATGCCCGCGCGCGGCATCCGCAAGGTGGCGATCGTCGCACCCGGTTTCTCCGCCGATTGCCTGGAGACGCTGGAAGAGCTGGCGATCCGCGGACGCGAGAGTTTCGTAGCGTCAGGCGGCACGGATTTCGCGTACCTGCCTTGTCTCAACGACACGCGCGAGGGTATCGAGATGCTGCGCACGCTGTTGTCGCGCGAGCTGGAGGGGTGGCGCAGGGCCGCGTGATCCCCCGGCACAACGGGAGGATGACCGGATGGCACGGGTTGCGATTGTCACGGGCGGAACGCGCGGCATCGGCGAGGCGATCAGCGTCGCGCTGAAGGACATGGGCATGACCGTCGCGGCCAATTACGCCGGCAACGACGAACGCGCGAAGGAATTCACCGGCCGCACCGGCATCGCGGCCTACAAATGGGACGTCGCCGATTTCGACGCCTGTCAGGCGGGCTGTGCGAAGGTCGCCGACGAACTGGGGCCGGTCGACGTGCTGGTCAACAACGCGGGCATCACGCGCGACGGCACGATCCTGAAGATGACCTACCAGATGTGGAAGGAGGTCATGGACACCAACCTAGGCGGGTGTTTCAACATGGCCAAGGCGGTGTTCCCCGGCATGCGCGAGCGCAAATGGGGCCGCATCGTCAACATCGGCTCGATCAACGGTCAGGCGGGCCAGTACGGGCAGGTCAATTACGCCGCGGCGAAGAGCGGCATCCACGGCTTCACCAAGGCGCTGTCGCAGGAGGGGGCGAAGCTGGGCGTGACCGTCAACGCGATCGCGCCGGGCTATATCGACACCGACATGGTTGCGGCAGTCCCGCCGGAGGTGCTGGAGAAGATCGTCGCGAAGATCCCGGTCGGCCGGCTGGGCCAGGCGCAGGAAATCGCGCGCGGCGTCGCCTTCCTGTGTTCGGAGGACGGCGGCTTCGTCACCGGTTCGACGCTGAGCATCAACGGCGGCCAGCATATGTATTGAGGCGCATGGACGCTCCGTCATCCCGGACTTGTTCCGGGATCCACGGCTCCGCGAAGGCTGAAGCCGGCGAACGTGCGGCACGGTGGATGCCGGAACAGGTCCGGGATGACGAAGGGGCGCCCCCGTCACCCGATATGATGCGCCAGCACCACCAGATCGTGCGTGCCGCCCGCGCTGTCGCGGACATGCCGTGCCAGTCGTGCCTCGGTCGAGAAGCCGAGCGTTTCGAACAGCGCGATGGCGGCGGCCTGGTCGGCGGTCATCGCCGCGGTCAGTTTCTCGACCCCGCGGCCCGAGGCGACGCGCAGCATCGCCTGCAACAGGTCGCGCCCCAGCCCCGCGCCGCGCCGCTCGGCAGCGACCAGCAGCCGGACCTCGCCGACATGCGCGCTCCAGCCCAGCGGATCGCGCACCAGCGCCGCGGTGCCGACCAGAGCGCCGTCCTCCTCCGCGATCAGCCCGTCGATCCAGCCGTCCTCGATCGCGGTCAGCCAGGCGGCGATCACCCGCGGGCGGCGCAGGTCACGCCCCAGGAAGAGCAAATCGTGCTCCGGCAGCGCGGCGGCGAACGCCTGCATCGCCTGGCGATCCTCCGAGCGGAAGCGGCGGATCCGGTAGTCACCCATGCCGCCTCTCCCGACCGGCCAAAGAAACACTACGTCCGCGGTCGGGCACGCGGCGTCAACCCCGTTACGGCGCGCTGCGCGTCACCTCGATCGGCGCGTCCCCGCTCGCGTCGAGCAGCGAATCGCCGCCCAGCGTGCGATAGAGCGTGACGAGGTTGGTCGCGCGCACCAGCTGCGTCGACACCAGGGTGCGCTGCGCCGAATACAGCTGTCGCTGCGCATCAAGCGACGACAGGAAGGTGTCGATACCGCCGCGATAGCGCGCGTTGGTGAGGTTCAGCGTATCGCGTGCCGCATCGTAGAAGCGACGGTTGGCCGCCAGCTGGTCGGTGATCGTACCGCGTCGGGCGAGCGCGTCCGACACCTCCTGGAACGCGGTCTGGATCGTGCGTTGGTAGGTGGCGAGCGCGACGTCGCGCTGCGCCACGCTATAGTCGACCCCGGCGCGGCCGGCACCTGCGCGGAAGATCGGGTAGCTGGCGTTCGGCGCGACTGAGTAGCTGAACGCCCCGCCCGAAAAGAGCGTGCGCAGCGCGGTGCTGGCGAAGCCGACCAGCCCGGTGAGGGAGATGCGCGGGAACAGTTCGGCGCGCGCCGCACCGATCTCCGCATTGGCGGCACGCAGGCTGTATTCCGCCTGCACCACGTCGGGGCGGCGCAGCAGGACGCCCGAATCGATCCCGGCGGGCAGCTCGCCGATGTGCTGCGCGGCTTCCTCGATCCCCTTGGGCAGTAACGCGGGGTCGACCGGCGCACCGACCAGCAGCTGGAGCGCATTGACGTCCTGCGCCAGCGCGGTGCGCTGCTCCGCGGCGTCCGCCTGCGCGGTGGCGAGCACCTGCTCCGCCTGCCGCAGATCGGTACGCGGCGACACGCCGCCACGGCGGCGGGCATCGGTCAACCGCACGCTCGCCTGCGCGGCCTGCACGGTTTCCTCCGCCACGGTCAGCAGGCTGCGGTCTGCGCCATAGGTCAGCCAGGCGGAGGCGACATCGCCGATCAGCGTCAGCCGCGTCGCGCGCGCGGCGGCCTCCTGCGCGAAATAGCGTGACAGCGCGGCCCCGGTCAGCGAGCGGACGCGTCCGAACAGGTCGATCTCGAACGCGGTGACCCCCAATTGTGCCTGAAAGGTGCTGCGCCCGCCCGAGGTGTTGACGACGGTCGTGCCGCCGGTGCCGGAGCCACCCGTACCGGTGCCGGTCCCGCCGGTGCCGGTCCCGCCGGTCCCGGTTCCGCCGGTGCCCGTCCCGACCGCATTGGTCGTGCCGTTGCCGCCATCGCGAAAGCTGTAGCCTGCGGTCGCATTCACCTGCGGCAACAGGTCGGCGCGCTGGATGCGGTACTGCGCCCGCGCGCTCTCGATATTGCCGACCGCGATGCGCAGGTCGCGGTTGTTGGCGAGCGCCTGATCGATGATCGCCTGTAACCGCGCGTCGCGGAAGATGTCGCGGTAGGTGACCGCGGGCAGCGCCGCCTCGCTCTGGCGCAGATAGGCGTCGCCGACCGGCCACGACGACGGCACGGGCGGTGTCGGGCGGACATAGGTGGGGGCGAGCGAGCAGCCGGCGAGCGCCATCATCGCGGGCAGCGCAGCGATCAGGCGCGTCATCGGGCAGGCTCCGGTGCGGGAAGGGCGGGGCGGTCGAGCGGGGCGGGCAGCTGCGGCGGGGTGCCGCCATCGTCGGGGCCATCGCCCCCCGGCGCGTCCGAGCCCGACGGTCCGCTACCGCCGCGCAGTCCCTTGAGTCCGTCGCGGAAGCCCCGGCGCACCAGCACGAAGAACAGCGGGATGTAGAAGATCGCGAGCACCGTCGCGGTCAGCATCCCCCCGATCACCGCGGTGCCAATCGCGATGCGGCTGTTCGCGCCCGCGCCGGTCGAGATCGCCAGCGGGAGCACGCCGAAGATGAAGGCGAGGCTGGTCATCAGGATCGGGCGCAACCGGATGCGCGCCGCGGACAGCGCGGCGTCGATGACGCGCTTGCCCTTCTTCTCCTCCTGTTCGGCGAATTCGATCATCAGGATCGCGTTCTTCGCCGCGAGCCCCATCGTGGTCAGCAGACCGATCTGGAGGTAGACGTCGTTGACGAGGCCGCGCAGCGTCGTGAACAGCACCGCGCCGATCAGCCCCAGCGGGATCACCAGCAGCACCGCGAGCGGGATCGACCAGCTTTCGTAGAGCGCGGCCAGGCACAGGAACACGACAAGGATCGACAGGCCGTAGAGAAGCGGCGCCTGTCCCGCGGACAGCCGTTCCTGATAGGACAGCCCCGCCCAGCCGATGCTGGTGCCCGGGATCTGCGCCGCGAGTTCCTCGATCCGCGCCATCGCATCGCCCGAGCTCTTCCCCGCGACCGACTGCCCCTGGAATTCGTAGGACGAAATGCCGTTGAAGCGCGACAGCGTGACGGGCGCCTTCGTCCAGCCGATCCGCGCAAAGGCGGAGAAGGGCACCATCTGCCCCGCGGATCCGCGCACGAACCACTGGTTCAGGTCGGTCGGCTCGGAGCGATAGGCGGCATCGCCCTGCACGAACACGCGCTTCACGCGCCCGCGATCGACGAAGTCGTTGACGTAGCGGCCGCCCCAGGCGGTCGACAGCGTGGTGTTCACGTCCGACTGCGTCAGCCCCAGCGCGGCGAGCTTCTGCTGGTCGACGTCGATCTTCAGCGTCGGCACGTCGGGCAATTCGGTCAGCCGGACCGAGGCGAGGACGGGATCGCCCTCCGCCGCCGCGATCAGGCGATCCTTGGCGGCGGCGAAATCGGTATCGCTCAACCCGCCGCTGTTCAGAAGCTCCATGGTGAAGCCGTTCGACTGCCCCAGCCCGCGCACCGCCGGCGGGATCAGCGCGAAGACGCGCGCGTCGCGAAAGCCGCGGAACGCGGCAGAGGCGCGCGCGACGATCGCGTCGGCGGTATTATCCTTGCCCTTGCGCTCGGCCCAGTCGGTGAAGTTCAGGAAGCCCTGCCCGGTGTTCTGCCCGCTCGGGCCGCCGCCACCGCCGCCCGACACGGTGAAGATGGTGCGCAGATTGTGGCTTTCGTTCTGCGCGAAATAACTCTCGACCTGCTTCTGGATGGCATAGGTGCGGCCCTGTGTCGCACCCGCGGGCAGCTGGAACTGGATGCTCGCGCTGCCCTGATCCTCGGTCGGCAGGAAGCCGGTCGGCATCCGCAGGAACAGCACCGCCAGCAGCGCGACGGTGCCGAGATAGACCAGCAGCCAGATCGCCTTGTGGTCGATGACGTGGCGCACGCCGGCCTCGTAGCGCGCGACGCCGCGGTCGAACCGCGAGTTGAACCCGTCGCGCGCACGCTCCAGCAGATGCGCGACGCGTGGCGCCTTGCGCCCGATCCAGCCCTGTTCGATCGGGTCGCCGTCCGCGTCATGCTTCTGCTTGAGCAGCGTCGCGGTCAGCGCAGGCGACAGGATCAGCGCGACCAGCACCGACAGCACCATCGCGGAGACGATCGTGAGCGAGAACTGGCGATAGATCACGCCGGTCGATCCGCCGAAGAACGCCATCGGCATGAATACCGCCGACAGCACCAGCGCGATCGCGACGAGCGCGACGGTGATCTCGTTCATCGACTCGATCGTTGCCTCGCGCGGGGTCATGCCGGGGTTCTCCTCCAGCAGGCGCTCGACATTCTCGACCACGACGATCGCATCGTCGACCAGCAGGCCGATCGCGAGCACGAGCCCGAACAGCGTCAGCGTGTTGATCGAGAAGCCCGCGACATCGAAAACCGCGAAGGTGCCCAGCAGCACCACCGGCACCGCGATCGCGGGCACCAGCGTCGCGCGCCAGCTCTGGAGGAAGACGAACATCACGATGACGACCAGAATGATCGCCTCGATCAGCGTCTTGATCACTTCCTCGACCGACAGCTTGATGAAGGCGGTGCTGTCGTTCGGAAACGCGTAGCGCAGGCCCGCCGGAAAGCCCTTCGCGCGCTCCTCGATGAAGCTGCGCACCGTTTCGGAGGTCTTGAGCGCGTCCGCGCCGGGGGCGAGCTGGACT
>CAJYKB010000054.1 GCA_913774925.1 uncultured Sphingomonas sp.
CGCGCGATATTGTCGATGTTGGTGATGCCCTGGCCACCGCGCCCGGTGCGGCGATATTCATAGGCCGACGACAGCTTGCCATAGCCGTTGGCGCAGACGGTCAGCACGAACTGCTCGCGCGCGCGCAACTCCTCGAAGCGGAGTTGGTCCATGATCCGCGGTGTGCGCTCGGCATCCTCCGCCTTCCACGGTGCGTGGCGCAGATAGTCGTCGCGCTCGTCCTGATCGACCACGCCCGCGCGGTGCAGGACGGAGAGCGAGATGACCTCGTCCCCCGACTTCAGCGCGATGCCGCGCACGCCGGTGGAGTTGCGGCTCTGGAACTCGCGCACCTCGTCCGCGGCGAAGCGGATCGCCTTGCCCTGCCGCGTGGCGAGCAGCACGTCGTCGCCCTCGTCCAGCAGCGCGACGCCGATCAGCCGGTCGTCGGCATCCTCGCCCTCGAACTTCATCGCGATCTTGCCGTTCGACGGCACGTTCGTGAAAGCGTCCATCGCGTTGCGCCGTACCGACCCGCGAGCGGTTGCGAACATGACGTGGAGCTTGCCCCATTCCGCCTCGTCCTCCGGTAGCGGCAGGACGGTGGAGATCGTCTCGCCCTGCTCCAGCGGGAGGAGGTTGATCATCGGGCGGCCGCGGGTGGCGGGGCCGCCCTCGGGCAGCTTCCACACCTTCATGCGATAGACGCGGCCCAGCGTGGAGAAGAACAGCACCGGCGTGTGCGTCGAGGTGACGAACAGCTTGGTGACGACGTCCTCGTCCTTGGTCGCCATGCCCGCACGACCCTTGCCGCCGCGCGCCTGCGCACGGAAGGCGTCGAGCGGGGTGCGCTTGATATAGCCCTCCATGGTCACGGTGACGACCATGTCCTCGCGCTCGATCAGATCCTCGTCGTCGATCCCGTCGGCAGCCGCCGCGATCTCGGTCCGGCGCGGCGTGGCGAACTGCTCGCGTACCTCGCGGAATTCGTCGCGCATGACGGCGTAAAGCTTCACGCGGTCGGAGAGAATCGCCAGCAGCTCGGCGATCGATTCGGCCAGCGCCTTCAGCTCGTCGCCGATCTCGTCGCGGCCGAGCGCGGTCAGGCGGTGGAGCCGCAGGTCGAGGATCGCGCGGACCTGCACCTCCGACAGGCGATAGGTGTCGCCCGCGACATCGGTCTCCAGCGCCTCGACCAGCCGCAGATAGGGCGCGATCTCCGCGATCGGCCAGTCCCGCGACAAGAGCTTCGCGCGCGCCTCCGTCGGGCTGGACGAGCCTCGGATGATCTTCACCACCTCGTCCAGGTTGGTGACCGCGATGACGAGGCCGAGCAGGATATGAGCGCGCTCGCGGGCCTTGTTCAGCTCGAACTTCGCGCGCCGCGTGATGACCTGTTCGCGGAACTGGACGAACGCGCTGATGATGTCGCGCAGGTTGAGCAGCTCCGGGCGCCCGCCGCGGATCGCGAGCATGTTGGCTGGGAAGCTGCCCTGCGCGGGGGTGTGCCGCCACAGCTGGTTCAGCACCACCTCCGGCGTCGCATCGCGCTTCAGGTCGATGACGATCCGCACGCCCTCGCGGTTCGATTCGTCGCGGATGTCGCTGACGCCCTCGACGCGCTTGTCCTTCGCGGCCTCGGCGATCTTCTCGACCAGCGCGTTCTTGCCCTGCTGGAACGGGATTTCGGTGAGCACGATCGACTGGCGACCGTCGCTGCGCGCCGCCTTCGTCGCCTCAATCGTGTAGCGAGAGCGGACGATGATCGAGCCGCGGCCGGTCTCATAGGCCGAACGCGCGCCGGCGCGGCCCAGGATGATCGCGCCGGTCGGGAAGTCCGGACCGGGGACGATCTGCATCAGCTCCTCGGTCGTGATCGCGCCGTTGTCGAGGTAGGCGAGGCACGCATCGACCACCTCGCCCAGATTGTGCGGCGGAATGTTGGTCGCCATGCCGACCGCGATGCCGCCCGCGCCGTTGACGAGCAGGTTGGGGAAGCGCGCGGGCAGCACCTGCGGCTCGCGCTCCGACCCGTCGTAGTTCGGCTGGAAGTCGACCGTGTCCTTGTCGAGGTCGTCGAGCAGATAGTTGGACGATTTCGCCAGCCGCGCCTCGGTATAGCGCATCGCGGCGGGCGGATCGGGGTCCATCGAGCCGAAATTGCCCTGGCCATCGATCAGCGGCACGCGCATCGCCCAGTCCTGGGTCATGCGCGCCAGCGCCTCGTAGATCGAGCTGTCGCCGTGCGGGTGGTACTTACCGATGACGTCGCCGACGATGCGCGCCGACTTGCGATAGGGGCGGTTGTAGAGGAACCCGCTCTCGCTCGCCGAATAGAGGATGCGGCGGTGGACGGGCTTCAGGCCGTCGCGCACGTCGGGCAGCGCGCGCGCCACGATCACGCTCATCGCGTAATCGAGGTAGCTGGTCTTCATCTCCTCGACGATGGAGATGGGGGCGATATCGGAAGGGTCCGCCAGGACCGTGTCGTCGCTCAACGCTGGGCTTTCGTCATATGTGTGGGAGTACACACATGCACTAGCCCAGCGTCATGCGTATTGCCAACCCAATGGGCCGGCGGACGGGTCACTTCTTGCAGGCGGCCTTGGTCGCGTTGCCCGCCTTGCTGCAATCGTACGTGACGGTCTTGCCGGTGCTGGTCTTCGTGGTGACCATATGGCCGTTGGCGGCGGTGCGCGTGCTGGTCGCGGTCTTGCGCGTGGCGACCGCGGCGGTGGCCTTGCCGGTCGGCGTCGTCTTCTTCGTCACGGTCTGATGCTGGACGACGTGGGTGTTGGTCTTGGCCGGCGCGGTCTGTGCGACGGCCACGCCGCCCGAAAACAGCGCGGCGGAGGCGAGGATGGCGAAAGGCAGGGTACGGGTCATGGCATTCGCTCCTGTCGGTGCGGCGCCCTTCGTGGGTGCCGTCCATATTTCTATGGGACGGCAGGATTGTCAGGGGAATGGCGGGAAGATGACCGATCGGTCATGCGACTTGGTCAAAATCTCCGTTCGCCCTGAGGAGAGGCTGAGCCTGTCGAAGCCTCGTCTCGAAGGGTATGCCCCGCGCATGTGCTTCGAGACGGCACTTCGACAGGCTCAGTGCCTCTTCAGCACGAACGGAAGGAAGCGGGACGTAGGCTCAAGCCGGCACCTCGGCGCCGTCCCAGGCGAAATGCCTGCCGCTGTCGGTCGGCTTCAGCCCGTCGATCACGTCGAGCAATTGCACGGCGGCGCGGCCCGGCTGGAACAGGTCGCGGCCCTTCTGCTGGAAGGGCTGCGACAGCTTCGTGTCCACCGTTCCCGGATGTAGCGCGACGACGATGCCGCGGTCGTTGCGGCGCTTGTCCTCGATCGCCAGCGTGCGGATCAGCTGGTTGAGCGCGGCCTTCGACGCGCGATAGCCGTACCATCCGCCGAGCCGGTTGTCGGAGATGCTGCCCACGCGCGCCGACAGCACGGCGAAGACGCTGCGCCCGTTCCGCGGCATGATCGGCAGGAAATGCTTGGCGACCAGCGCGGGGCCGATCGCGTTGACCGCATATTGCCGCGCGAGCCAGACGGAATCGAGTTCGCGGATCGCCTTCTCCGGACCGCGCTCGCCCTCGTGCAGCACGCCGGTCGCGACCATCACCAGCTCGGGCGTGCCAGCGCGCGCGGCGGCGGCGGCGATCGTCGCCTCGTCGGTCAGGTCCAGTTCGGGGCGCGACAGCCGCAGCACGTCCGCGCCTTCCTCCGCCAGCGCATCCGCGAGCGCCGCACCGATCCCGCCCGACGCGCCGATGACGACCGCGCGCGTCATTTGGCGGTGCGCGCGAAGGTCCAGCGATCGTCCTCGCTGGCATGCGCGTCGAAGCGATAGCCGTCGGTGTCGAACGCCTTCATGCCGTCCACGTCGCTCACCCGATGCTCGACCAGATAGCGCGCCATCATCCCGCGCGCCTTCTTCGCGTGGAAGCTCACGAACCGGCCGTCTCCCTCGCGGAAATCGACCGCAATCACGCGCACGTCCGCGGGCAGGCGCCCCTTCACCGCGTCCCAATATTCGTTGCTGGCGAGGTTCAGGACGGTGCCGCTGCCCTCCGCCGCGACATCCTGCGCCAGCGCGTGAGCGATGCGATCGCCCCACCAGTCGGTCAGCTTCGTCTTACGCGGGGCCCAGCGCGTGCCCATCTCCAGTCGGTAGGGACGCATCCCGTCGAGCGGGCGCAGCAGCCCATACAGACCCGACAGCAGCCGCAGGTGATCCTGTGCGAAGCGGATCGCGGGTTCGTCGAGCGTCTTCGCCTCCAGCCCGGTATAGACGTCGCCCGCGAAGGTGTAGAGCGCGGGCCGCTCCGCCGCGTCGGGGAAGTCGCGGAAACGGTCGGCGTTCACCTTCGCCAGCGCGGGCGAGATCTTCATCAGCTCCGACAGCTTCTTCTGCGACAGGTGCGACGCCGCCTTCGCCAGCGTCGCGGCCTCCTCGGCGAAACGCGCGGGCGTCGCGGGAAAGGGGGCGGGCGTGTCGAGGTCCAGCGTCTTGGCCGGGGAGAGGACGGCGATCATGGTCGCGCCCGTATCGCGCCGCGCGCCCGCGTTCAATCGCGGTTCAGCGCCCGGGCGGCATGCCGCTTCAGCAATGTTCGCTTTCTTGAACCGTGACGCGCCCGGCACTAGAGCGTGGGGCAAGCGTTACGCGTGACGATCTTTTCTGGAGAGACGTGTCGATGAAGAGCCTTTCGAACGCCATGATGGCCGTGCTGCTGGCCGGCGGCGCCACCGTGCTGGCCGCGCAGCCTGCGGTCGCGCAGAAGAAGAACGACAAGCAGCAGCAGGGGCCGCAGCTCAAGCTCAGCAACGAGGTGCGCGGCCCCGCGGCGCAGGCGCAGACCGCGCTGGCGGCGAAGGACGTGGCCACCGCCACCCCGCTGGTCGCCGCGGTCGAGGCAGCGGCGAAGACCGAGGACGAGAAGTATATCGCGGGCGCGCTGCGGCTGAACCTGGTCGCGATCCAGATGGACGCCGGCGGCAGCACCGACGCGCTCATCGCGCCGCTCGACGCGCTGATCGCCAATGCGAAGACGCCGCAGGCCGACAAGGCGCGCTACGTCTATCAGCGCGGCGTGATCGCGGCGAACAAGAAGGACAATGCCGGCGCCGCGACCTATTTCGAGCAGGCGCGTCAGCTGGGCTACAACGATCCCAACCTGCCGCTGCAGATCGTCAAGCTGAAGATGGATGCCGGCGACATCGCCGGCGGTTCGGCCGAACTGGCGAAGATGGTCGACGCGCAGACCGCCGCCGGGCAGAAGCCGAGCGAGGACATCTACCGCTACGCCATCGCCAAGACCAACCAGAAGAAGATGGGCGCGGAGACCCGCGCCTGGATCAGCCGCTATCTCGCGGCCTATCCGACGATGAAGAACTGGCGCGACATGGTCGTGTTCTGGGGCATCCAGCCGCAGTCGGTGGCGACGCTCGACAAGCCGCAGAAGGTCGACATGTACCGCCTGCTGCGCACCGGCAAGTCGCTGGCCGACCAGTATGATTACGAGATCTACGCGCAGTGGGCCTTTGACATGGGCCTGCCGTGGGAGACCAAGACGCTCATCAACGAGGGCAAGGCCGCGGGCAAGATCCCGGCGAGCAGCCAGAATGCGGCCAGCCTGCTGGCAGCGGCTAACACCTCGATCAGCAACGAGGGCGCGCTGACCGGTCTGGCGACCCGCGCCAAGGCGGCCGCCAACGGCAAGCTCGCCGCCAGCACCGCCGACGCGTATCTGGGCTCCGACCAGTATCCGCAGGCGATCGAGCTGTATCGCCTCGCGCTGACGAAGGGCGGGGTGGACGCGGACGCGGTCAACACGCGTCTGGGCATCGCGCTGGCCCGTTCGGGCGACAAGGAAGGCGCCAAGGCCGCGTTCGCGCTGGTGAAGGGGCAGCCGCGCGCCGACATCGCGGCCTGGTGGGTCGACTTCCTGGATCACCCGCCGGTCGCGTAACGCGCGGATCGGTTCGATACGGAAAGGGCGGTCCCGCGGGGCCGCCCTTTTTCATTGGAAGCGGAATTCGTATGACCCGTCACCCCGGGCTCGACCCGGGGTCCCGCTCCTTTTCCCTCGCCGGAGAAGCGGGACCCCGGGTCGAGCCCGGGGTGACGTACAGGTTCATCGTGTCGATCCGGATTTCAGATAGCTCGCGGCTGACAATGGTCACTCGATCGGCACGCCCGGCAGCGACTTCGACGAGCGGATCGTCAGCGACGATTTGACGCTCGCCACGTTCGGCGCCGGCGTCAGCTTCGTCGTCAGGATGCGCTGGAAGCTTTCCAGGTCCGGTGCGACGATCTTCAGGATGAAGTCGATCTCGCCGTTCAGCATGTAGCATTCGCGGACCTCGGCAATGCCCGCGACATGCTCCTCGAACGCGGCGAGGTCGTGTTCCGCCTGGCTGCGCAGGCTGACCATGGCGAAGACGGTAATCGGAAAGCCCAGGCGCGTGCCGTCGCATTCGGCATGATAGCCGCGGATGATTCCAGCCTGTTCCAGCGCGCGGACCCGGCGCAGGCAGGGGGGCGCGGTCAGCCCGACACGCTCCGCCAGCTCGACATTGGTCATGCGACCGTCCTGCTGGAGAAGGGAGAGGATTTCGCGATCGATACGATCCAGTGCCATGACGCCCCATTACTTATGTACCGCGCACGATCGCGATAGCATTGAAAAGACGCGCTACATGAAAATTGCGTGTCAGCGCAATTGTGCCAAGCTGCGACAGAAGGATCAAAGTGGCCAAATCGACGGTTTCCCGCTCGTGAACCAATTCATATGACATTTCGTGTCGCCGCCCGGCGACCCGGTGCGGCCCCGGCATGTGGCCGCGGCGAAAGGTGATGCCAGCGTGCGGTTCGACGATAGCCTGAAGACCGTTCTCGCCGCCGACGTTTCCACGTCGTTCGGCGCGCGTGCGGCCTTCCGCCAGCTGGTCGACCTGATCGGACGGCGGCGTGCGCCCGCCGACGACGCCCTCCTCGACCGCGTTCGCACGCTCGCAGCGGCGGTGCCGGTATCGGTGCGCGCCGCCTGCGCGCGCGGACTGGCGCTCGCCGATCCGCCGAGCGAACTGATCGCGATCTTCGCGCAGGACGAACCGGAGGTCGCCTCCGCCGTGCTGCGCGCGGCGCGACTCGATCCCGAAGCGTGGGAGGCGTTGCTGCCGCGGCTGACCCCGCACGGACGCAGCGTGCTGCGCCATCGTCGCGACCTGCCGCCGATCGTCGTGCGCGCGCTGGAGAGCTTCGGCAGTACCGATTTCGTGTTGTCGCATGACGCGGCGGAGGTGGTCGCGCCCGCGATCGAGCAGCCGCTGCGCGCGATCGGCGCCGCACCCCCTCCGGCCAACGACATCGCGCCGCCGGCGCCGCCGTCGCCGCCGGCCCCGGCCGGCGAGCGATTCGAGATCGCGGAACTGGTTAACCGGATCGAGGCGTTCCAGCGCGAACGCGCCGCCGCAGCGCCCGAGCCCGTCCCAGCGCGCGCCGCGGAGGTGGTCGCCTTCCGCTTCGAAACCGATGTCGCGGGGACGATCCGCTGGGTCGATACCGGTCCGCGCGGGGCGGTCATCGGCCTGTCGCTGCGGCACGATCGCGGAACGCCCAGCGTCGACGGAGTGGCGGCGGGCGCCTTCCGCAAGCGCTCGGGCTTCGCCGATGCGCGGTTGCAGATCCCCGGCGAGTCGGCGCTCGCTGGCGATTGGCGCATCTCCGGCGTGCCGGTGTTCGATCACGCGACCGGCAGCTTCCTGGGCTTTCGCGGCCGCGCCCGTCGTCCGCGGGTCGAGGAGGATGCCGCCGCACCCATACGCGCGCATGGCGGGCCGGGGGTGGAGGGGCTGCGGCGGCTGGTCCACGAACTGCGCACGCCGACCAATGCGATCGCCGGCTTTTCGGAGCTGATCGAGCAGGAATTGCTGGGGCCGGTGGCGCCGCCCTATCGCGATCGTGCCGCCACCATCCGCCGGCATGTCGCCGAACTGATCGGCGCGATCGAGGATCTGGACCTGGCTGCCCGGATCGAGGGGGATGCGCTGGACCTGCGCCCCGGCCGGGTGGCGGTGTCGACGTTGCTGTCGCGCGTCGCGTACGATCTGGCCCCCTTGGCGGGGCTGCGCGGCGGCGGGCTGGCGCTGCCCCCCGCGAGCGAGGTGGCGTGGTCGACCGATCCGCATGCGTCGGAGCGGCTGGTGTCGCGGTTGCTGGCCACGGTGCTCGCGGCGGTCGCGCCGGGAGAGATGCTGGCGGTGCGGGTCGAGCCCGCCGGCGATGTCGTCGCGCTGTCGGTCGATCGGCCCGCGGCGCTGGTCGGGCGTGACGAGGCGACGCTGCTGACGCTCGACGACGAAGATGCGGGCGAGGATGAGGGCGCGCCGCTGCTGGGCGCGGGCTTCGCGCTGCGGCTGGCGCGCAATCTGGCGGGCGAATTGGGCGGGCGGCTGGTGTTCGGCGCGGATCGCTTGACACTGACGCTGCCGGCGGCGTTGAACGCAGGTATGGGGCAGGCATCGACATACGCGCCGTGAGCGCGCCGGCGGGGGTCGGTGACGGGGTGATCGCACATCGCCTGCGCTTTGCGACGCCTGCGGATTCGCGCGTACGATGGCCGGCGGGGTTCGGGCGACGCTTCATCGTCACCGTCGATGTGGAGGAGGAGTTCGACTGGACGCGCCCCTTCTCCGGTGCGGCGCGCAGCGTTCGCGCGATCGAGGCGCTGCCCGACTGGCATCGCGCCATGGCCCGCCACGGCATCGCGCCGGTCTATCTGGTCGATCATCCGGTCGCGGTCGACGCCGCGGCGGTCGCGGTGATCCGCCCGTTGCTGACGGATGGCAGCGCCGTCGGCGCGCAGCTTCACCCGTGGGTCAACCCGCCGCATGTCGAGGTGCCGTCGGACGCGGCCTCCTTCGCCGGAAACCTGCCGCACGCGCTGGAAGCCGCGAAGCTGGACCAATTGGTGGCGGCGATCGAGCGCGCGTTCGGCGCGCGGCCCGAGATGTATCGCGCAGGACGCTACGGATTGGGGCCGCGGACGCTGGCGCTGCTCGCAGACCGCGGCTTTCGCGTGGATGCGTCGATGCGCGCGCGGTTCGACTATCGCACGGACGGCGGGTGCGACTTTTCCGGGGTGGGGCCGGATGCCTTCCATCTGCCGGTGGCGATGATCGAGGTGCCGCTGTCGACGATCTACACCGGGGCGCTGCGGCGATCGGGCGCGTGGTGGCACGCGGCGGCGGGGCGCGTGCGGCGGGGCAGGGGGCTGCTGGCGCGCACCGGGCTGCTGTCGCGGGTGCCGCTCTCGCCTGAGGGAACGGACGTCGCCGCGGCCCGGGCGGCGGTCGCCGTGGCGGCGCGGCAGGGGCACGACCTGCTCCAGCTGACGTTCCATTCGCCGTCGCTCGTCGCGGGCAACACGCCCTATGTCCGCGATGCGCACGATCTGGCGCGCTTTCACGATTGGTGGGAGCAGGTGATCCCGGCGCTGTGCCGCGCGGGCTATGCGCCGGCGACGCTGGCCGAGGTGATCGCAGCGGTGGGCCCGGCAGGACTCGAACCCGCAACCTAGCCGTTATGAGCGGCCAGCTCTAACCGTTGAGCTACAGGCCCATCCGCTACGTTGTCGTCGTTAGCGGCAGCGATGCGGTGCTGGCAAGCGTGCGGGACGACGACGATGACACTGGTGGACGAGACGGGGTTGCTGGTGCGCGACGGCGCTGCGTTCGTGCTGCAACGCGACGCGGGCGGCAGCTGGGTGCTGGAGCTGCACCGCGTGCCGGTCGATCACGTCCAGAAGCGCGTGCGCGTCGTCGGGACGCTGTCGGAGTCAGGCCGCGTAACCGTCGACGGTGTATCGCCGGCGTGAAAAAGCCCCTCTCCGGCCGGAGAGGGGCTTGAGGATGCGTCAGAACCCGATGCGGACACCGGCGTAGAACCGCCGCAGCAGCGGATCATAGGTGCTGGTCAGCGTGTCCTGACCCGCGTCGGAGCCGATATCGGCCAGGTACGGCGGCTTGTTGTCGAGCAGATTGTACCCGCCGACGTAGAATTCGAACCGCTCGTCCACCCGGAAGCGCACCTGCGCGTCGAGGTAGAATTGCGCCCGAACGTCGTACAGCGGGTTGGTGCCCGGCGCCGCGCCGGTCAGCTGGTCGTCGAGGCTTGCCTTGCTCAGCCACGTGCCGGTCATCGTCAGCCCCACGCCCGACAGGTCGTACGACCCGTTGATCGTGAAGCGGTCGCGCGATGCACCGATCTCGCCCGCGAATTCGTCGCGGTCGGCACCCGGCAGCGGGACGGTGTAGCCGGAAATGAGGTGCGTGTACGACCCGCGGATGCCGAGGTCGCCGGCCAGACCGATATCGGCCAGGTTCTGGCGCCACGTCACCGTGGTGTCGATGCCCTGCGTCTTCACGCCGCCGCTGTTGAGGTAGCTGGTGGTCAGCTGGTCGATCGACCCCGCGGTGTTCGGCCCGATGTCGGCCGGACGCCGCGTGATGCGGCCGCAATAATCCTGGTTCCCGGCCTGATAGCATTGATTGAGGATGTACTGGAGCGGCGTCTGGACGATCGCATCCTTGATACGGATGTTGAAGTAATCGACCGTGACGACGAGGTTGCGCAGCGCGCTGATCGAGCGCGGTGCGATCACGACGCCGGCGGTGAAGCTGTCGCCCTTCTCCTCCTGCAATAGCGGGTTGCCCGATTCGAAGCTGGTGACGCCCTGGATGTCGGCCTGCGACGGCTGGAAGCCGTTGGCCCCGCCGATGTTCGCGTTCGGCCCCAGCCCGGCGCGGCACTGGCTGCCCAGCGTTCCGGCGGTGGTCGCCGTCACGCCGATGCACGGATCGGTTACGCTCGGGAAGTTCTGCTGCGGCGCCTGGAACAGTTCGTTGATGTTGGGCGCGCGGACCGAGCGTGCCTGCATCACGCGGAAGCGGATGTCCTCCACCGGCGCCCACTCGCCGCCGTAATTGTAGCTGACAGTGGTGCCGATCGTGTTGTAGTCCGACACGCGCACCGCGCCGCGCACCGACAATGCGTGGAAGAACGGGCGATCCTGGATCAGCGGGGCGATGACCTCGCCGAACCCTTCCCACAAATGGAAGCTGCCGCGCGTCGCGGGCAGCGCGTTGTTGCCGTTCAGCCCCTGCTGCGTCAGCAGGTCGAAGTCGTTGCGACTGGTTTCGCGGCGATATTCAGTGCCGACGCTGAACCCGACCGGGTCGGCGCCGAAGAGCGAGAACAGCTTGCCGTTGACGTTGCCGCCGAACACCGTCTGCGTCACCCGCGTCGACAGCGTGGTGTCGACCGCCAGATAACCCGCGGTGTTGGCCAGCGTGCCCGCGCCGTAGATGTTGGCGGGGACGCAGCCTGCCGCGCGCGCCGCCGGATCGGCGCAGACGATCTGCCCCGTGGCGGGATCGCGGTACGAGTTCAACGCCTGGAAGAAGTTGGCGGTGTTGAACTGCCCGCTGCCGCGCTGGTTCTCGGTCGTCTGGCCGTAGATGCCGTAGACCTCATAGTTGAGCTTGTCGTTGAGGAACGTGCCGGTCGCGCCGCCCGCGATGCGGTACAGGTCGCGCGTGGCCTGGCTGGTGCGCGGACCGAAGTCGGCGAGGCGTCGGTCGAAGTAGATGTCGCGCAAGCCGTCGCCATCGGTGTCGGTGGCGGCGTTGAAGATCGTGTCGGGCACGAACGGGTTGCGGTACAGCGTGCCGCCGACGATCGTCTCGATCGGGATCTGCCCGCTGTTGCGCGGGTTGCTGAAGGTCGAATCGAGCGGGAACGGCTCGATCACGGTGCTGACCTTCGTCTTGGCGTAATTGCCCTCGATGAACAGGTTCAGCGCCGGCGACACCTCGAAATTGGCGCGGCCCGCGGCGAGATAGCGCTCGACCGGCACCGCCAGGTAGCGGAAGTCGCTGCGGTTGAAGCCGTCCGGCCCGGCGACGCTGCCATCGGCTTTGACGCAGCCCCCGTCACCATTTGTCGATGCGCACTCACGCAGCGCTCCATCTTGGCCATAGGTGAACGTCCTCTTCGCCGGCCCCACCCCGGTGTAGTAACGGCCTTGCGGTGCGAAGCCCGACAAATAAGGACGCTCTGGAGTGAACCACTCGCTATCCTCGCCGGTAATATACGCGCCGCGGCTGATCGAATCGATCGCGCTGGAGCCGCCCTCGGTCTGGCGATTCCGCTTCAGGACGGTGCCCTGCTTCGAATAGCCGCCGAACAGCATGACGTTGCCGCGGCCATCGGCGAAATTCTTGCCCGCCAGCAGGTTGAACTGCCGGTCGAAGCCGTCGCCGCGCTCCGAGATGCCGACCTGCGCATCGGCCTGAAGGCCGTCGAAATCGGTCTTGTAGATCAGGTTGACCACGCCGGCGACCGCGTCCGAGCCGTAGACCGCGGAGGCGCCGCCGGTCAGCAGGTCGGTGCGCTGGAGGAACTGCGTCGGGATGACGTTCAGGTCGACCGCGGCCGACCCGGGGACGCCCGAGACGAAGCGGCGGCCGTTCACCAGCACCAGTGTGCGGTCGTCGCCCAGATTGCGCAGGTTGACCGTGGAGACGCCCGCACTTTGCGTCGCGAACGACGAGTTGGTGCGGCTAATCGTGGCCTGGCCGAAGGCGGGATTTTGCAACAGCAGGTCCTGCACGTTGATGACGCCCGACTGGCGGATCTGTTCGGCGCTGATGACCTGCACCGGCGACGCGGCGGTGGCGACCGGCGACTGGATGCGCGATCCGGTCACGACGATGTCGGCGCCGGCCTCGTTGCCCTGTGCCGAGGGATCGGCGGGCGAGGCGGAGGGATCGTTCGCGCTCTGCGTCGTGGCAGCCTCGACGGTAGCGCCCTGCGCGCTGTCCTGCGCGAATGCGGGGGCGGCAAGCATCGCGATCCCGGCGAGCAACGATGTGCCGAGCAGGCGGCGACGGTAATGGTGCATGTGGTCCTCCCTTGAAATGCACACGGACCAGGACATGGACCCTGTCCTATCGTCCGAGCGCGTCCCTATGCGACCGGGGGCGCGCGGGCGAGGCATGTCGTTGCATAAGCTACGTGAAAATTTACAACTGTCGTTTGGGGGCAACGATATGGGTCAGCAACATAGGTAAGGGCACCATACCTTTTGGCGAGTTCCTTGCCGCTGAGGCTTCAGCTTTCTAGACAGGCGCCATGCCGCCACGCCGTTTGTCCGCCCCCGAGTCATGACCCTGCCGATCGGGATCGCGGTGGTGGTTGGCGCCGTGCTGCTGCTGCTGATCGGCGTCGGGGCGGCGCTGTTGATGATCGGCCTGCGCGCGCGCGCTGCCGCTGCCGGGGCGATCCAGGCGCGCGATGCGCTGGAGACGCTGCTTGCCGCCGCCCCTATGCAGCCGATCGTCATCCGCTCCGATGGCCAGATCGACATGCCGCGCCGCGCCGCCGACTGGCTCGGGCTGGCGGGCGTGCCGCGCTATCTTCAGGAGCTGGAGGCGGCGGGCTGGGGAGTCGAGAGCGCGGATGCGCAGGGGCTGTCGCGTGACATCGCCGCGTGCCAGCGCTCCGCGCGCGGGTTCGTCCGCAACGTCAACGCGCGCGACGGCGGCCGGACGCTGACCGCGCAGGGCGAGCGTCGTGCCGATGCGGTGATCGTGTGGCTGCACGATTCCACCGCGATCGAGGGCGAGATGCGCGAGCTGCGCGACGAATGCAGCGAATTGTCGGACGCGTTCGAGGCGCTGACCGGACTGGTTGAGGCGGCGCCGTTGCCGATGTGGTATCGCGACACGCAGCTGCGGCTGGCGATGGTGAACTCGGCCTATGTCGCCGCGGTCGAGGGGCAGGATGCCGCCGATGTCGTCGGTCGCGGGATCGAGCTGACCGATGGCGCTGGCGAGAGCGGACCCTCTGCCGGGGCGGCGCTGGCGCGCAGCGACGGTCGGCCGCAGCAGCGCGTGCTGCCCGCGACGATCGGCGGCGCGCGCCGGTCGCTGATGATCCACGACGTGCCGCTGCCGGTGGGCGGCGTCGCGGGCTATGCGATCGATATCGAGGAGCTGGAGCAGTCGCATCTGCGCGAGCGTCGCTTCGCCGATGCGCAGCGCGCGATGATCGACCGCTTGTCCGCAGGCGTGGCGCAGTTCGGCCGCGACCGCAGCCTCGTCTTCTGCAACCAGCCGTTCCGGCGGCTGTTCGCGATGCGCCGCGAATGGCTGTCCGACCGGCCCGAGTTCGACCGCGTGCTGGAGCGGATGCGCGAGGCCAACCGCGTGCCGGAGGTGCGCGACTTCCCCGGCTGGAAGGCGGAGCGGCGCGGCTGGTTCCTCCAGACCGATACCGCGGTAGAGGAGAATTGGCACCTGCCGGGCGGCACCCACCTGCGCGTCGTGGCGCAGCCGCTGCCCGATGGCGGGCTGATGGTGATCTTCGAGGATCGCACCGAGCAGGTGCAGCTGGCGAGTGCGCGTGACACGCTGCTGCGCGTCCGCACCGCGACGTTCGACAATCTGTTCGAGGCGCTGGGCGTCTTCTCCGCCGACGGGCGGCTCCAGCTGTGGAACAACCGCTTCCGCGCGCTGTGGGATTTCGAGGAGGAGTTCCTGAGCGGGCATCCGCGCGTCGACGTGATCGCGGAAAAGGTCGCGCCGCGCCTGTCCAATCCGCGCCGCTCGCGGCAGATCGCGGAGCTGGTCCGCATTGCGACGGCGGAGCGACAGCAACGCGCCGGTCATATCGCGCTGGCCGACGGCCGCCATTTCGAATTCGCCGCGGTCCCGCTGCCCGACGGCAACGCGCTGTTCACGATGCTGGACATCACCGACAGCCGCCGGATGGAACATGCGCTGCGCGACCGCAACGACGCGCTGGAGGCGGCGGACCGGGTGAAGACCGCGTTCGTCGCGAACATGAGCTACGAGCTGCGCACCCCGCTCACCTCGATCAGCGGCTTCGCGGAGATGCTCCACGGTGGCTACGCCGGAGAGTTGTCGCCGGATGCGATCGGCTATCTCGATGCGATCCTGGATGCGGTCGAGCGGCTCGGGCTGCTGATCGACGACGTCCTCGATCTCACCTCCAGCGAGAGCGGCGCGCGCCCGCTGGAGCGCGGTGACGTCGACGTGGGTGCGGTGGCGCGTGCGGCGGCGGACGCGGTGCGCGCCACCGCGAAGCGCCGTCACCTGGAATTTGTCGTGGAGGTGCAGCGCTCCGCCGGGCGGCTGTCGGGCGACGCGCGCCGCATCCGCGAGGTGGTCGAGCATCTGCTGCGCCACGCGGTCGGCGCTTCGCAGGCGCGCGTGCTGCTCCACGTCGACGGCAATGCGAAGGCGGCGCGCATCGTGGTGTCCGACGACGGCGCCGGCATGACCCCGGAGGAAGCGGCGCGCGCGTTCGATCGGTTCGCGCAGGAAGGCCGGGCGATGGGCAGCGACCGCGCGCTGGGGCTCGGGCTGCCGCTCGCGAAACAGTTCGTCGAGGCGCACGGCGGCACGATTTCGCTGGTGAGCGAACCGGGGCAGGGGACGCTTATCACGGTCGAGATGCCGCGCCGGTGACGCGGGGCGAGGTGATCCTGCGCGATCTTACCGCGACCGCGGCGCTGGGCGCGCGGCTGGCCACGGTGCTGCGCGCCGGCGACGTGGTGACGCTGGCGGGGGGATTGGGCGCGGGCAAGACCAGCCTGGCGCGCGGTGTCCTCGCCGCGCTCGGGCTGGCGGAGGAAGCGCCGAGCCCGACCTTCGCGATCGTCCAGCCCTACGACCCGCCGGAGGTCCGCCTGCCGGTGCTCCACATCGATCTCTACCGCCTCGACGACGCGGGCGAGGTCGCTGAACTCGGGCTCGACGAGGCGCGTCACGACGCTGCCCTGCTCGTCGAATGGGCCGAGCGCGCGGGGGCGGGATATTGGCGGGACGCGCTGGCGCTCGACCTGACGGTGTTGCCGGATGGCGCGCGCCGCTTGACTTGGGAAGCGCCCGCGGCATGGGAAGCGCGATGGCCACCCCCGCAATGACGCCGCCCGAGGGGGCGGAACAGTTTCTTGCCGCGCATGGCTGGGCCGGCGCGCGTATCGACGCGCTGGCCGGCGACGCCTCGTTCCGGCGCTACTTCCGCATCGTGGAGGGGGACCGCCGCGCGATTCTGATGGATGCGCCGCCCCCGCACGAGGATCCCCGCCCGTTCGTCGACGTCGCCCGCTGGCTGACCGAACGTTCCTTCGCCGCGCCCGCGATCCTGGCGGTCGATCTGGCGCGCGGATTCGTGCTGCTCCAGGATTTCGGCGACGCGCGGATGCGCGAGACGGTCGATGCCGAGCCGCACGCGACGACCCCGTTGTACGAGGCTGCGGTTGACCTGCTGGTGGCGCTGCGCGCGCACCCCGCCGCGGACCTGCGCCCATATGATCGCGCCGAGTTGCAGCGCGAGGCCGGACTGCTGACGGAATGGTATTGCCCCGCGATCGGCGTCGCGCCCGACGTGGCGGGCTATGTCGCGGCCTGGGATCAGGTGCTGGCGCGCGCCGCGCCGCAGGTGCCGGTCACGGTGCTGCGCGACTATCACGCCGAGAATCTGATGCTGGTCGGTGCCGATCGCACGCTCGGCCTGCTCGATTTCCAGGACGCGCTGGCGGGGCACCCCGCCTACGACCTCGTCTCGCTGTTGCAGGATGCGCGCCGCGACGTCGATCCCTCGCTGGAGGAGGCGATGCTGGAGCGCTACCGTGCCGCGACCGGGGAGGGCGATGCCTTCCTCGATGCCTATCACGTCCTCGGCGCGCAGCGGAACGCCAAGATCGTCGGCATTTTCACCCGGCTGTGGAAGCGCGACGGCAAGCCGCGCTACCCGTCGCTATGCCCGCGCGTTTGGGGCTATCTGGAGCGCGACCTGACGCATCCGGTGCTGGCGCCGGTCGCGCGCTGGTTCGACGACAATCTTCCGCCGGAACGGCGCGGCGATCCGATGGCGATCGCCGCCGCAAAGGGAATCGCATGAGCCGCCCGCGCTATATCCGCCCCGATCCCGGGGCCGCCGTTCCGACGACCGCGATGGTGATGGCCGCCGGCATCGGCAAGCGGATGCGTCCGCTCACCGCCACCCGGCCCAAGCCGCTGGTCGAGGTCGCCGGGCGGACGCTGCTGGACCATACGTTCGACCGGCTCCGAGCGGCGGGGGTGCAGCGTGCGGTGGTCAACGTCCACTACCTCGCCGACGCGCTGGAGGCGCACCTCCAGCACCGCGTCCACGGGATCGAGGTGATCGTCTCCGACGAGCGCGAGCAGCTGATGGAGACCGGCGGCGGGCTGGCCAAGGCGCTGCCGCTGCTGGGCGAGGCGCCGTTCCTGGTCGTCAACAGCGACAATTTCTGGGTCGACGGCCCGACCGACGCGATCCGCCAGCTGGCCGCGCGCTGGAACGATGACGCGATGGACGCGCTGCTGCTGCTGGTGCCCTATGCCCGCGCGCACAATCATGGCGGGCAGGGGGATTTCCACCTCGACGCCGCGGGGCGGATCGTCGGCCGCCGCAAGCCCGGCCGCGTCGCGCCGTTCGTCTACACCGGGCTTCAGATCGTGTCCCCGCGGCTGATCCGCGACTGGCCGGCGGGGCCGTTCTCCACCAACCTGTTCTGGGACCGCGCGATCGCGGCCGGGCGGGCGTTCGGCGTGGTGCATCAGGGGCTTTGGTCGGAGGTCAACGTTCCCGGTGCGATCGCGCGGACGGAGGCGCTGCTGGCGGATGGCTGAGGGCCAGCGCCCGCGACTTTTCACGATCCCCGCGCACCGCGCCTTCGCCGATGCGCTGGTCGCCGGACTGATGCGGCGCTTCGGCGCAGACGACCGGCTCGCCCTGGCGCGCGGCGTCGTGCTGGTGCCCAACAATCGCGGTGCGCTGGCGGTGCAGGAGGCGTTCGTGCGCGCCAGCGGCGGCGCGCTGCTGCTCCCGCGGATCGTCGCGGTCGGGGCGGAGGATCTGGAAGGGGCGCTGGGCGCCGCGCTCGATCCCGCCGACGCGGTGCCGCCGCTGCCACCCGCGATCGATCCGCTCCAGCGCCGCATGATCCTGGCGCGGCTGGTCGAGGAAGAGCGCGCCGCCGCCGGGCGTCCGGTCGACGCGGCGGAAGCGGTGCGACTCGCCGGTGATCTCGCCCATACGCTCGACCAGCTGATCGTCGAGGAGGTCGCGCCCGAGCGGCTGGCGGCGATCGATCCGGGCGAGGGGCTGTCCGACCATTGGGAAACCGCGCTGCGGCTGTTCCGCATCGTGCTCGACCGCTGGCCCGCGGAGCGGGCCGCGCTGGGGCGGATCGACGCGGCGCAGCGTCGGGTGACGCTGCTCGACCGGCAGGCGGAGCGCTGGCGGGACACCCCACCGGCAGGGTTCGTGTGCGCCGCGGGCGTCACCGATCCCGCACCCGCGGTGGCGCGGCTGCTGCGCACCGTCGCCGATCTGCCGCGCGGGCTGGTCGTCTTCGCCAACCTCGACCTCGGGCTGCCGGACGAGGAATGGGATGCGCTCGGCCCGCATGCGCCCGATCCCGCGACCGGCCTGACCCGCCGCGCGATCGAGGTGCATCCCCAATTCCACCTCAAGCTGCTGCTGGAGCGGATGGGCGTGGCGCGCGGCGAGGTGATGCGCTGGACCGACGCCAGCGACCTCGACGCAAGCGCGGCGCGCGGCAAGGCGATCGCCAATGCGCTGACGCCCGCCGCCTTCACCGCGAAATGGACCCGGCTGGAGGCGGCCGAGCGCCGGCTGACCGGGGTGGAGGCGGCCGAACTCGCCACCCCCGCACAGGAGGCGCAGGCGATCGCGCTGGCGCTGCGCGGCGCGCTGGAGGAGCCGGGCCGCACCGCCGCACTCATTACGCCCGACCGCGCGCTGGCGCGACGGGTGGCGGCGCATTGCCGCCGCTGGGACATCCAGGTCGACGATTCGGCGGGCCGCGCACTCGCGATCCTGCCGCCGGGCACGCTGCTGACCGCGATCGTCGAGGCCGCAGCGCAGGATTTCGCACCGATGGCGCTGCTGACGCTGCTCAAGCACCCGCTGGTGCGCGCAGGCGCAGCGCGGCGCGAGTGGTTGCAGGGCGTCCGCCGCCTCGACCGCGCGATGCGCGGGCCGCGCCCGGCGCCCGGGCTCGATGGCATCGACCGGCATTTGCGCGATGCGCCCGAGCGGGAGCGCGACATCCGTGCGCGCGCCGCCGAATGGTGGAAGGAGGCGCGCGTGCTGCTGGAACCAGTGGCGCGGGTGTTCGGCGACGGGGCCGCGACCTTGCCGGTCCTGGTGGCCGGTCTGCGCGAGGCGGCGAACCTGCTGGCGGGCGAGGCGGCGTGGCGCGGCCCCGCCGGGCGCGCCGCCGCCGATCTGCTCGCCGCGCTGGAGGAGCAGGCGCCGGTCGGCCCGCGCCGGATCACGCCCGCGGGGTTCGTGCCCATGCTGCGGCTGCTGATGGATGAGATCGCGATCCGCCGTCCCCCGCGCGACCGCCACCCGCGGCTCGCCATCTACGGCCTGATCGAGGGTCGGTTGCAGTCCGCCGACCTGATGATCCTGGGCGGGCTCAACGAAGGGACGTGGCCCGGCATCCCCGCGCCCGACCCATGGCTGGCCCCGCGGATCCGCGCCGAGCTGGGGCTGCCGGGGCTGGAGCGGTCGATCGGGGTTGCGGCGCACGATTTCGGGCAGGCGCTTGGGGCGCCGCGCGTGCTGCTGACGCGCAGCCGCCGCGACGCGCGCTCGCCCGCGCTCGCCTCGCGCTTCTGGCTGCGGCTGGAGGCGATGACGGGGGAGCGATTTCCGCGCGCGTCGCACTGGGCGGCGTGGAGCCAGGCGCTCGACCATGCCGGCGCGCCCATCCCTGCCGACCGGCCGGCGCCGCTGCCGCCCAAGCGGCTGCGCCCGACGACGATCTCCGTCACCGAGGTCGACCGGCTGAAGGCCGACCCCTTCGCCTTCTACGCGCGCCGCATCCTGAAGCTGATGCCGCTCGATGCGGTCGATGCCGATCCCAGCGCAGCATGGCGCGGCACTGCGGTGCATGCGGTGCTGGAGGCCTGGGCGAAGGAGGATCGTTGCGATGCCGACGCGCTGCTGCCGCGTGCGCTCAAGCTACTGTCCGATCCCGCTGCGCATCCGCTGCTGCGTGCCTTGTGGCAGCCGCGGCTGATCGCGGCGTTCGAGTGGATCGCCGCGCGCACGCTGGCCGAGCGCGCCGAGGGGCGACAGGTGCTCGCGGTCGAGGGGCGCGGGGAGGCGGAGCTGTGGGGGATCCGGCTCAACGGCCGCTTCGACCGGATCGATCGCATGGCGGACGGCGGGCTGGGCATCGTCGATTACAAGACCGGCAAGGCGCCTTCGGTCGCGGCGGTGCGCGGCGGGTTCAACCTGCAACTGGGGCTGCTGGGCGCGATCGCGGAGGCCGGCGGGTTCGCTGGCGTGGAGGGGAAGGCGACCGCGTTCGAATATTGGTCGCTGGCGAAGAAGGGCGATTCGTTCGGTGCGGTGTCCAGCCCCGCCGATCCTGCGGGCAAGGGCGGGCGGATCGTCACCGACGACTTCGTCCGCGCGGCACGCGACAGCTTCGCGGAGGCGGCGGCGCGGTGGCTGACCGGCGAAGAGGCCTTCGTCGCGAAGCTGCACCCGGAATTCGCGCCTTATGCGGAGTACGACCAGCTGATGCGGCGCGACGAATGGTATGGCCGTGATGGGTAAGGGCAACATCGCTCCCCTCCCTGCAAGGGAGGGGCTGGAGGTGGGTAGGGTCCGGGCGGTACGGATCGGCATGCGCGCCCGGACACGTATCACGAGCCCGCCACCCACCCCCGACCCCCACCTTGCAGGGAGGGGAGGACCTTCCGTCACCCCGGGTTACGCCCGGGGTGACGGGCGCGGGGAGGCGCGCGCATGAACCCACTTCCCGAACTCAAGGGCGAGCAGCTCCGCGCCAGCCGCCCGGACGCGCATGTCTGGCTCTCCGCCTCCGCGGGCACCGGCAAGACGCAGGTGCTGGCCGCGCGCGTGTTCCGTCTGTTGCTGCGCGACGTCACGCCCGGCGCGATCCTCTGCCTCACCTTCACGAAGGCGGGCGCGGCGGAGATGGCGGCGCGCGTCAGCCGGCAGCTCGCGGCCTGGGTGCGGATGCCCGACACCGACCTGGCGCGCGATCTCGCCGCACTGGGCGAACGGCCCACGCCCGCGCTGGTCGCCCGCGCACGAACGCTCTTCGCCAAGGTGCTCGACGCGCCGGGCGGCGGCTTGCGCATCCAGACCATCCACGGTTTCTGCCAGGGGCTGCTCGCGGCCTTCCCGATCGAGGCGGGACTGGTCCCCGGCTTCCGTCCGATCGAACCGCGAGAAGAAGCGCTGCTGCGGCGACAGGCGCTATCCGATCTGCTGGTCGAGGCGGAGCGCGCCGGCCGTGCGGCACCGGTCGAGACGATCGGCGCGCTGAGCGTGCGGCTGGGCGAACAGGGCGCAGAGCAATTCCTCGCCGAGTGCTCGCGCGCAGGCGCCGCGCTCGACGCGCTGCCCAGCGGCGTCGCGCCGTTCGTCCGCACGCAGCTGGGCGTGCCGCTGGGCGACGTCGAGGAGGTGATCGCGAAAGGGTGCGACGACCTTGACCATGACGCGATCGAGCGCCTCGGCGCGGCCAACCGGGCGTGGGGCACCGCCACCGGCACCGGCCACGCCGATACCATCGCACGCTGGCTGGCAGGCGATCTGGCGGCGCGCGTTGCCGGGTTGCCCGCGCTGATGGGGGTGGTGCGCACCGCGACCGGCTCCTTGCGCAAGGTGTCGGCAAAGCTGATCGCCGCCGATCCCGATTACGAGGAACTGGCCGCGGACCTCGGCGAGGGCTGCGCCGCGCTGCTGCAACTGCGCATCCGCGCCGCTTATGCCGACCGGCTGGGTGCGGCGCTGGAGGTCGGGCGCGACTATGCGCGCGGCTATGCGCTGGCCAAGCGGCGCACGGGCGCGGTCGACTTCGACGATCTGATCGGCGCGGCGGTGGCGCTTCTCCAGCAGGACGGGATCGGCGAGTGGATCCGTTACAAGCTGGACCAGATCACCGAACATGTGCTGGTCGACGAGGCGCAGGACACCAACGTCGCACAGTGGACGATCATCCGCGCGCTGGTGGACGAATATTTCGTCGGGCGCGGCATCTACGCCCCGTCGGTCCGGACGCTCTTCACGGTCGGTGATCTGAAACAGGCGATCTTCGGCTTTCAGGGGACCGACCCCGTGAATTTCCTGGCCGCCGAGCGCTACTTTCAGGCGCGCGCGTTTGAAGTGGCGGGCGACGATTACATGCCCGACGACGAGCGCGGGCTGCCGTTCGACCGGCTGTCGCTGACCGATTCGTTCCGCTCGACCGCGCCGGTGCTGGAGTTCGTCGACGCCGCGATCGCCACGGTCGGCGCGGCGGGGCTGGGTGCGGCCGACGACGTGCCGCTCCACGCCAGCCGCGTCGCCGGGCCGGGGCAGGTGACGCTGTGGCCCCCGATCGCCGCCGGCGCGACCGAGGCGGACGAGGGCGGCGAGGAGGGCTGGATCGACGATGCGGTGCGCGCCAATGCGACGCGTATCGCCAAGGCGGTGCGCGCGTGGCTCGATGACGGCGTGATGCTGGAGAGCAAGGGCCGCCCGCTCCGGCCCGAGGACGTCATGATCCTGGTCAAGCGGCGCGGCGAGCTGGCGCAGCTGCTGGTCGCGCGCCTTTACGCGGAGGGGGTGCCGGTCGCCGGCGTCGACCGGCTGCGGCTGTCCGCGCCGCTGGCGGTGCAGGATCTGCTGGCGGCGGTCCGCTTCGTGCTCCAGCCCGACGACGACCTGTCGCTCGCCAGCCTGCTCGTCTCGCCGCTGATCGGCTGGACGCAGGACGAGCTGATGGCGCGCGCCGCCGACCGCAGCGGGCCGCTGTGGCGGCACCTGACGCGTACCTGCCCGGAGCATCTCGGCGCCCTCGACGATCTGCTGGCGCGGGCGGATTACGACACGCCGTACCGCTTCCTGGAAATGATCCTGTCCGGGCCGCTCGACGGCCGTCGCCGCCTGCTCGCACGGCTGGGCGAGGAAGCGCGCGACCCGATCGAGGAACTGCTCAACGCCGCGCTCGATTTCGAGACGACCGCCACCCCCTCGCTGCAACGCTTCCTCGACTGGTTCGAGCGCGACGAGGTGGAGATCGTGCGCGACGCCGCCGCCCCGCTCGACGCCGTCCGCGTGATGACCGCGCACGGCAGCAAGGGGCTCCAGGCGCCCGTGGTGATCCTGGCCGACGCCACCAGCGATCCCGATGCCGCGCCGCGATCGGTGCTGATGTGGACGCCGGAGGGGATGGAGCGCGCGATCGCGGTGTTCCGCCCGCGCAAGGAGGAGCGCGCCGGCGCGATCGATACCGCACTGACCGAGGTCGAGCGGCGGGAGCGCGAGGAGCATTGGCGGCTGTTCTATGTCGCGGCGACCCGCGCCGAGGAACGGCTGGTGATCGCGGGCTCGCTGTCCGCCAAATGGCAGGGCGTGCCCCCGGAGGCCAGCTGGTATGCGGTCGCCGCGCGCACGTTCGACGCGCTGGGTGTGGAGGGCGGCGAGGGCGAGCGTGTGTTCTCCGGGCATCGCCCCGCGGCGCCGGTCGCGACCAGGGCCACGCGGGGGAGTGACGGCGATGCGGTGGTGCCGCTTCCCGACTGGGCACGTCTTCCCGCGCCGCGCGAGTCGCTGCCGCCGCGTCCGTTGTCGCCCTCCGCGATCGGCGAGGATGCGGTCGCCGATCCGCCGCCCGGCCCGGCGCTGCGCGATGCGGCCGAGCGCGGTCGGCTGATGCATTCGCTGTTCGAGCGGCTGCCGGCGCTGGCGCCCGCGCAGCGTCCGGCGGCGGCGCGCGCCTGGCTGGACGCGCGCGGGGTCGCGGATCCCGATGCGGTGATTGCCCCGGTGCTGGCGGTCATGGACGATCCGACCTTTGTCGACCTGTTCGCCCCCGACGCACTGACCGAAGCGCCGATCAGCGCCACGCTGCCCGACGGGCGCGTCATCGCCGGCACGATCGACCGTCTGCTGGTGGCGGACGGCGTCGTGCGCGTGGTCGACTACAAGACGGGGCGCGGCGTGCCCGCGGATGCGGACGGGGTGCCCGACTATCATCTGAAGCAGATGGCGGCCTATCATGCCGCGCTGTCGGTGATCTTCCCGGACTCGCGGGTCGAGGCAGCATTGCTCTACACCGCCGGCCCGCGGCTCGTTACCTTGCCCGATGCATTGCTCGATCGTGCCAAGCGCGGCTTTGGCGTCTCGGAGCAAACGTTGCCGTCCGGCGGTTGAGCGGCCGGATACCCGCCCCTAGATGGGGGATCGAAGGAGATAGACATGGCCACGAAGACGATCACCGACGCCAGCTTCCAGAACGACGTGCTGTCCGCGGACAGGCCGGTGCTGGTCGATTTCTGGGCGGAATGGTGCGGGCCGTGCAAGATGATCGGCCCGTCGCTGGAGGAATTGAGCGAGGAACTGGGCGAGCAGGTGACGATCGCCAAGCTGAACATCGACGAGAACCCCGACGCCCCCGGCCGCTACGGCGTGCGCGGCATCCCGACGATGATCCTCTTCAAGGGCGGCGCCCCCGCCGCGACGAAGGTCGGCGCCGAGCCGAAGGGCCGCATCAAGCAGTGGCTCGAAGGCGAGCTGTAGAAGCGGGACACCGTGCCGTGGATCCATCGCTGCGTTTCGTTCCTGCGAGATGTGGGCTTGCGAAGTGCCGGGATGGATCCGGCACCTGGGTCGTCGGCAAGGATCCACTCTTCGTGTTCGGATCGCAGGGGATCATTGCGTGATGATCTGCCTGGCTCCATGTGGTGGATGATGGTCTGATGGACGCCGATGCTGCTCTTGCCGGCGGCTTCTGGCGCGCGCTCCATGGACAGGAATCCTGGGAATCTGCCATCGGTCGGATGATCCGGCGAACGGGAAGTCGCTTCGGGGAGTTGGTCGTCGCCGGTCCCACGGGGCATATAGACCATTTCCAGGCGTGCAACGTATCTCAAGTCGGGATGGCCGATGTCGTCGGCGCCGGGGTTTATTCCGCCGCGACGAACCCGCGTATCATGGCGACGTTGAATGCTCCGGTCGGGGAGGTGATCGTCGATCGCGATTTCCTGCACGGTCGCGATCAGCGAACGATCGAGCTGTACCGCACGTTCCTGATCCCCACCGGCGCGTCCGAGGTCACGATCGCGAAGCTCCCGGTCGAGCTGAACGGACGGATCGCAGCCATCACATTATCACGCGCCGAATGCGAAGGCCCGGCCAGCGCCGGCGAGAAGGCGATGCTCGGCGCGTTGATGCCCGCGATCGCGGGCGCGGTGGAGATGGCGGCGCGGTTCGGACAGATGGAGGCCGATTCCCTCGTGTCCGCTTTGGGGCGCGATGGTAATGCAGCCATCGCGCTGGGTGTCGGCCAGCGGCCCGTGGCCTTGTCCGACCAGGCCGAGAGGCTGCTGGCGCACGGGCATCACCTGCTGCTGCGGCATCATCGTGTCCACGCCGCGCTCGCGCACAGCGATGCGGTGCTGTCGCGCGCGATCGAGGCTATCGTCGCCGATGGCAGCCTGAGCCGCGGTGTCAGGCGGATCGTGCTGCGATCGATCGTAGGGGATGAGCCCCCGCTGCTCGCGATCCTCTCACCGGTGCCCTCGCGCGGTACGGCATCGTTTGCGGCAGCCAGCGTGCTGCTCACGATCGCCGGGGGCCGCCTGGGTCCCGATCACGCCGTCGCCCTCATGGATGGCTTCGACCTGACCCGTGCCGAAGCGGCGGTGGTGATGGGCCTGGCTGGGGGGCTTGACCTGAGGGCGATCGCGCGCGAGCGGGGCGTGTCGTACGAAACGATCCGCGCTCAGTTGCGTGGCGCGATGGCCAAGACACTGACCAATCGCCAGTCCGAACTCGTAGCGCTGGTCTCGTCCCTGTTTCGTTAGGTCAGCTGCGATAGTCGGCGTTGATCGAGATGTAGCCGTGCGTCAGGTCGCAGGTCCACACCGTGGCGCGGCCGTCGCCTAGCCCCAGGTCGACGCCGATCTCGACCTCGCGACCCTTCAGATGCGCCGCGACAGGCGCTTCGTCATAATCCTCCACCGCCAATCCGCCCTGCGCCACCTGCGTCGCGCCGAAGCGGATCGACAGGCGGTCGCGCTCGGCCGGTTCGCCCGCCTTGCCGACTGCCATCACGACGCGGCCCCAATTGGCGTCCTCGCCCGCGATCGCGGTCTTCACCAGCGGCGAGTTCGCGATCGATAGCGCCACGCGGTGCGCGGAGGCGTCGCTGTCGGCGCCCTCGACGGTGATCTCGATCAGCTTCGACGCGCCCTCACCGTCGCGGACCACCAGCAGCGCGAGCTGACGGCACACGTCGGCCAGCGCCGCGCGGAAGGCGTCCGCACCCGCGCTGTCATCGTCGCTGAGCGGCGCGTTGCCCGCCGCGCCGGTCGCGAACGCCAGCACCGTGTCGCTGGTCGAAGTATCGCTGTCGACGGTGATGCACGAGAAAGTGCGCGTATTCGCCGCCGACAGCGCGGCCTGAAAGAACGGCGCCTCCACCGCGGCATCGGTGAAGATGAACCCCAGCATCGTCGCCATGTCGGGCGCGATCATGCCCGACCCCTTGATGATCGCGGCGATCGTGATCGTGCGTCCGTCCACCACCGCGGTCGCGGTCGCGCCCTTGGCATAGGTGTCGGTGGTCCCGATCGCATCCGCCGCTGCGCGCCAGTCCGCCTCCGGCGCGGCGAAGGCCGCGGCCAGCCCCGCCTGCGCCTTGTCGATCGGCAGCGGCACGCCGATGACGCCGGTCGAGGCGATGAAGACGTCGGACGGTCGGCAGTCGAGCGTCGCCGCCGCCTGCGCCGCGATCGCCTCCACCGCCGCGCGACCGCGATGCCCGGTAAAGGCGTTGGAATTGCCCGCGTTGACCACCAGCGCGCGCGCCTGTCCCAGCACCAGCGCCGCGCGGCACCATTCCACCTCGGGCGAGGGGCATTTGGATTGCGTCGTCACGCCCGCGATCGTGGTCCCTGGCGCGAACTCCGCGAACGTCAGGTCGCAGCGGTCCCATTCCTTGTACCGCGCACGCGCCACGCGCAGCGTGACCCCCGCGATCGGCGGCATCTCGGGAAAGGGCAGGGCGAGGGGGGAGATTGCGTGCGACATGAGATCGCCATAGACTTTGCGTCAGTGGGGGAAAGGGGGAACGTCATGCGTCGAGCCTGGACGATCGTCATCGTGGCGATGAGCGCGTCGGTGGCCCAGGCCCAAACGAAGGAAAGCGCCCCCAAGCCGATCGGCGGCCCCTGGATCACCGCGGACGATTATCCGCCGTTGGCGATCCGGGCGAAGGAAGAAGGCATCGTGATCGTTGCCGTGTCGGTGGATGCGTCCGGCCAAGCGACCGACTGCCGGATCGAGACGTCGAGCGGGAGCGATGCGCTGGACCAAGCCAGCTGCCGGGGGATGCAGCGCGGGCGCTTCGAACCGGCGCGTGACGCGAAGGGAAGGGCGGTCGCAGGGACGTACAGCAAGCGGCTTTCATGGCGGTTGCCCGAGGATCCGGTCCTCAAGCTCGGATCGACGATTACCCAAGGGGTTACGTGGGAAATCAATGCGGAGGATCGGATGGTGTCGTGCAAGTTGACAGCCGACGACTTCACCGGCAGCTGTTCGCCGGACCTCCCCCAGAAACGCGGTGTCCTGACGTCGATCGCGCGTTTGCGCGCGATCAGCGGGATCACCGGGCCGATGCGGTTGACCTTTGCTATGGGCATGGCGGTCGCCGCGAACGATCCGCCGCTTGGGTTGCCTCCGCTCGCTGCCGGCGACATCCTGACGGACGAGGTCGTCTCGCGCTTCTCGACCGACGCCACCGGTCGGGCATCGGACTGCACAGCGACCGTCGCAGGCATCGATAAGCCATCGGGTGACGATGCCGAGCGCGGCTCGCCGTGTGCGTGTGGTGTCCCGCTCGTGGTGATGGGAGCCGACGGCCGCCCGGTCGCGGCAGAACATATGATCGTGACGAGGACGACGGTTCGGGCGATTTCGGCGCAAAATTGAAACGCGCCACTGTCTAGAAAAGCGGTTGGCGCGCTCGCTCGCGCACCCTATGTCCGGC
>CAJYKB010000055.1 GCA_913774925.1 uncultured Sphingomonas sp.
CCTGGGGAAGAACGGCCGCAGCCGTTCCATCTGCTCATCAGTCAGCCAAAACAGGTCACTCATTCCGGTCTCCTTGCGGAGCCTGAATCAGATCGTGACGCTCACATCAATGGGTCCTGACCCTAACCCGCTCACATGGCCAGAGATTTTGACGTTGAAGGGGGCGTCCGTCAGGACCATCCTGGCCATACGGCCGGCCATTAGCCTCACCAGATTGTCCATCTCCAGCGAGGATCCGCACAAAACGCGGTGATCGCCCAGCATCCAGAGGTCGCCCAGCTGCGAGATCGCGCTGCCTGGCTCACCCAGCGGCACCCCAATATCGTCGGGATCTTCTTCATCGACCGCGGCGGGCGCGTGTACGAGATTGTCGATCTCGACCGTCGAAAAGCCGGTGACCTCATAGTGTAGCTCAAGGTCCATCGACAGCAGCTCTTCAAACTCCTGCTTGAGTTCGACCTTGTTCCACTCCGATGTCTCGCCGAGCTTGTTCAGCGCAATGCGCAGCAGGCGAACCTCGCCCTCGTCGAGATGATCGATCCGCACAATGGGCACGTCGCGATGGCCCAGGTTGCGTGCTGCTTCGACGGTGCCCTCGCCACCGACAATCGTGTTCTGCTGATCGATAAGGACGGGCAGCACGATGCCGAAGCTTTGCACTGAGCGTTCCAGTGCTGCCACCGCATCGGCAGATCGCTTGCGAAGCCTGCGGCTGTGGAACTTGAGCTGTTCGATGGGCACGTAGTCGATCCGGTCGAGCCGGATATTGTGGCGTAGCATATTTTGAAGGTCGGCGGACGCACGTCCGCTCCCTCCGTCCTGGATGGACGAAGCCATATGGGCACTCCGTTGCTGTTCAACCAAGGGGTGCAACTTATTGCCGAGGTCGAGGTATGACCCGTGCTCGCCATGCTGCACATCGACACTGCGTCGATAGCAGGTAGATAGTGGAGACCCAGCATAATGTCTACAGGAAAACGAACTTTCTAAGAGAGTAGAGATTTGTTGTCAATGTCCAATAAGCAGATGCGAAGTCTACATTTGTAGAAAACACTTCATCTACTTGCGACATCAGGCCGTGCTCCCTGCCGGTTCACTGCCGCTTGCCTGCTGAGGTGCACAGGGAAAGTGTCACGAAGGCATTGCTGCAAAACGAGAAAGCGCCGCTGACGCAACTTGCTTGGTAGCCAAATCAAAGATTTTCGCTGCCACACGAGCATTGGCAGCGAAGGCCGGAGCATCGGCCTGCAAGTGAATTGTGGAGATCTGCGCCGGAAGACAGCGGCACGATGCCCAGGTCTCGCCTGTGCTCAAACCGCGCCGCAGGGCGAGGAGCGACCCACACTCGGCCCGTAGCAGGGCGACGGAAAATCGCAGAGTAGCGCGGCGTATGAGGCGAAATCATACGACGCAGCGATGATAGAAGGGTGAAGCGGGCACCGCATGGTTCGAATCGAATTTCGGTACTGGCTGGGAAAGCGACGGAGAATAGCCGCGAGAAATCGCTATCCTCGGTCGGCAGCTGACTCTCTGCACTACCGAACGGGACAAAAAGGCCGCGGAAATACGCCCGAAAACGGGGGATTCCCTAGTCTCGTCAGATAGTTAGGACTGTGTGGCGGAGCGGGAGGGATTCGAACCCTCGATACGGTTTTGCCGTATACTCACTTTCCAGGCGAGCGCCTTCGACCACTCGGCCACCGCTCCGCATACCCGGGACACTCGCCCTAGTGGAGCGCGGCGTCGGACGCAAGCGGGTCAGCGCCCGGTGCGTATCCAGTCGGCGACCTGAACCGCGACGTCGTTCGCCGCCTGGCTGAGCGTGGATCCCGCCGACAGCGCATCGATCGCCGCGATGGGGACGCGCGCTTCGAAGCGGCGCTTTTCGACCTCGGCACGGCCGGCGCGGGTGAGGGAGGCGTCGTAGATGACCACCGCCTGTCGCTGCGCGGCATCCAGACCGAAACTGCGCAGCTCACCGCCCAGATCCGCGCTGGGCGCGGAAAAGGACTGTGCCGGCGATAGCACCACCATTCGCGCGCGCGCGGTGAGCGTGTCGGCCAGCAGCCGCGCGAACATGCGCGCCGGCGGCTCGGCCCATTGTGCGTCCTTCAAATAGGCGACGGTCGTGTCGCTTTCCTGTACCGGCACGCGGGTGTTGGCGATCATCTGCGGCACCGCGGGCACCTGCACCACGATCGCGCTGGCGGCGGTCGCGGTCTGGTCGACGCCGGGCTGCGGCTGCGACGTGGCGGCGAGGGTCAGCAGCTGCTTGGGCGGCTTGCCCCCGAAGCTGAGACAGCCTGCCAGTGGCAGCGCTGCCAGCGTGACGAACAGGGCGGGGAGGGTTGCGGTCATCCGGCGCACGGTCATTTCCCCTTGTATTCCGGCAGTTTCTGTTGCCCGATCAGCGAGCTGGCGCCGCCCTGCTCGACGCGCTCCGAGATGGCGGAGAGCGAGGCGGCGGTGACGCGCAGGTCGCGGACCAGTTGGTTGACCTGCGGGATGGTCTGCTTCGAGAAGGTAGTGAGGCCCGGGCGCGCATCGCCGATCGCGGCGTTGAGCGTTTCGGTGCTCTCGCGCGCCGACTTGATCGTCGCGTTGAGGTTGGCGAGCGTCGGCTTCACGTCCTGCGCCAGCACGCCGTTGGTCGTCTCCGCCAACTGGCCGATCTGCTCCGCGGCGGTCCCGGCCTGCGCGATGGCCACACGAGTCTGCGCCAGCGTCGCGGCGATCTCCGGCCCGCGATCCGCGAGCGCGTCGGTCAGGCGGTTGGTGTTATCGAGGATGCCCGCGATCGACGCTTGGTTCTTGTCGCTCAGCATCCCCGTCAGCCGCTCGGTCAGCGTCGACAGCCGCTCCAGCAGTTGCGGCGCCGAGTTCAGGATCGCACCGATGCCGCCGGTCTTGGTCGGGATGACGGGCACGCCCAGCGGGCAGACGTTCTGCGGGTTCTGTTCGGGGCAGGTGATCGGCGCCTGACCCTTGATCGCGCCGTCCAGGCTGACGGTGCTGGTGCCGGTGAAGCTGCCCTGGATCGTCGCAGTGGTGCCGCGCAGGATCGGCGTGTCGTCGTTGACGCTGATGCGCACGCGGACGAACTGGGGATCGGGCTTCCACAGGGCGATCGTCTTCACCTGGCCCGATGGAACGCCGGAGAAGGTGACCGACGATCCCTTCGCGAGGCCATCGACCGACTGGCGGAAGAAGATGTCGTACTCGCGCTCCGCCCCGCCCGATACGCGCGCGATCCACACGGTGAAGATCGCGACCATCGCGAGCAGGATCAGCACGACGGCACCGACCAGGACATGGTTCGATCGCGTTTCCATCACTCAGTCCCCGTTGCCCGGACCTGTGCGGTCCCGGCGGTGTTGTCGGCCGCATTCTTCTGCGAGGCGACCGCGGCACGGCCGCGCGGCCCGTTGAAATATTCCTGGATCCACGGATGGTCGGTTGCCAGCAGTTCCGGGATCGTCCCCACCGCGATGACGCGCTTGTCGGCGAGCACCGCGACGCGGTCGCAAATGGCGTAGAGCGTGTCGAGATCGTGGGTGATGAGGAAGACCGTCAGCCCCAGCGTCTTCTGAAGCGAGGCGGTCAGTTCGTCGAACGCTGCCGCACCGATCGGGTCGAGCCCGGCGGTCGGCTCGTCGAGGAACAGAAGCTCCGGGTCCAATGCCAGCGCACGCGCCAGCCCGGCGCGCTTCTTCATGCCACCCGACAGTTCGGCGGGAAACTTCGGTCCGGCATCCGCGGGAAGCCCGGTCATCACCACCTTGTAGGAGGCGATCTCGTCGAGCAGCGACAACTCCAGCTCGGGATAGAATTCGCGCAGCGGCACCTGCACGTTTTCCGCCACGGTCAGCGTGGAAAAGAGCGCGCCGCCCTGGAACAGCACGCCCCAGCGCTTGCGAATGTCGACCGTCTCGGTCTCGGAGCGGCCCAGCGTCGGCTCGCCGAACACCTCGACCTCGCCCGCATCGGGGGTCTGGAGCCCGATAATCGAGCGCATCAGCACCGACTTGCCCGTGCCCGAACCACCGACGACGCCAAGGATCTCGCCCCGGCGTACGTCGAGGTCGAGATGGTCGTGGATCACCTGATCCCCGAAGCTGTTGCGCAGCCCCCGGACGCGGATGATCGCTTCGTCGTCGCGCGGCCCCGGCATCAGATCCAGCCGATCTGTTCGAAGAAGACTGCGAAGAAGGCGTCGACCACGATCACCATGAAGATCGCCTGCACCACCGCCGAGGTGGTCTTCAGGCCGACCTGCTCCGCATCGCCCTTCACCTGCATGCCCTGGAAGCAGCCCGCGATCGCGATGATCGCGCCGAACACGGGCGCCTTGATGAGGCCGACGAAGAGGTCGGTGATCGGGACCACCTCGCGGATGCGCGCGACATAGGCGACGGGCGGGATGTCGAGCGCGAACCAGCAGAGCAGCCCGCCGCCGATGATCGCGATGACCGAGGAATAGAAGCCCAGCAATGGCATCAGCACGATCGCGGCGATCGTGCGCGGCAGGACCAGCGCCTCCATCGGGGAGACACCGATGGTGCGCATCGCGTCGATTTCTTCGGTCAGCTGCATCGTGCCCAATTGCGCGGCGAAGGCGGAGCCGGAGCGCCCGGCGACCATGATCGCGGTCATCAGCACGCCCAGCTCGCGCAGAGTGATGCGCCCGACCAGGTTGATCGTGAACGCCTCCGCCCCGAACTGGCGCAGCTGGACCGCGCCCTGCTGCGCGATGACGATGCCGATCAGGAAGCTCATCAACCCGACGATGCCGAGCGCGGACACGCCGACCACCTCGAACCGCTGCACGGTCGCGTTGAAGCGGAAGCGGCTGGGATGCCGGATCACCGTGCCGAACGCGATCAGCGTCGCGCCCATGAAGTCGAGCAGGCCGAGCGCGGTCTTCGCCGCATGCGCGGTGGCATCGCCGATCTCGCCTAGCACGCGGCGGAACGACGAGCGCGACGGCGGGCGCATCTGCACCGGCTGGTCGGCGGCCACCACCTGATCGAGCAGATATTGTGCGTCGCCGCTGAGGCCGGTGACTTCCGCCTTGCGCTCACGCGCGAAGCGATGGATGACCCAGGCGCCGATCGTATCGATCCGCTCGACCTGCGACAGATCGACCGAGGCGACGTCGCCCTCATGCCGCTCCAGCCGCGAGGGAAGATTGCCCAGCCGCGGCAAGGACAGGTCGCCGGTGAAGCGCAGCACCTGAGCGCCGCCATCACCAGAATCCGTGGAAAAATCCGCTGCCGCGCTCATCCGTCGATCCATGCGGCAAAGCTCATGGGGCCACAAGCGCCCAACGGGCGGATTCGTTCCGCCAGCGTACCGTCGCAACCGTACCGTCAGACATGGTCGTCACAGCAGCACGTCCACGGCGTGGATCGCCACCCCGACCATCCCGCCGACGAGCGTGCCGTTGATGCGGATGAACTGGAGGTCCTTGCCCACCGCATGCTCCAGCCGGTGGGTGACGGTGTCGGCATCCCAGCCGCGCACCGTCTCCGACACCAGCCGAACGATCGCGTCGCCGTAATCCGCCGCCGCGCCCACCGCGGCACGGCGCACGAAGCGGTTGATCGTGCGCCCCAGCCGGGGATCGTCCTGCAGCGTCGCGCCCAGCTGGCGGAGCGCCTCGCCCAGCCTGCCGCGCATCAGCGCCTCCGGGTCGCGCGCGGCGCGCAGCATCGCCGCGCGCGCCTGCTCCCATAGTCCGTTGATCCAGTCCTGCATCGCCGGATTTTCGAGCAGCTCAATCTTTAGGCGCTCGACCCGCTCGCGCATCTCCGCGTCGTGCTGCAGTCCGTCGGCGAGCGTGCGCAGCCCGTCCTCCAGCTTGGCGCGCAGCGGATGGTCCCGGTTCTCCGCCATGTCCGCGACCATCCGATCCAGCCCGTCGATCAGCTTCGTCGCCAGCGTTTCGTCCAGCCCGGTCCAGCGCAGGATCGATCCGGCGCGCTCACGCACCATCGTGCGGACGAGGTGCTCGTTCGCGGCCAGCGCCTCGCGTGCCCAGCGCACCGCATGGTCGATCACCGGCAGGTGACGGTCCTCCGCGAGCGCGGCGGCGAGCGCGCGGCCCAGCATCGGCGACAGTTCGGTTTCGCGCACGCGCGTCACCATCATCGCGCGGACCATCCCGCCGAGCCGCTCCTGATCGAGCGCCTGGAGCACTTCCTGCGCCAGCCGCGACAAGCCGCGCGCCAGCCGCCCGCCCCCGATCCCGCGCGGATCGGCCAGCCAGCGCCCCGCCGCCGCTGCGATGTCGATCCGCCCCATCCGCCGCGCCACCACCGTGGGGATCAGGAAATAGTCGCGCAGGAAGGTGGCCAGCTGGTCGCCGATGCGGTCCTTGTTGTTGGGGATGATCGCGGTGTGCGGGATCGGCAGGTGGAGCGGGTGGCGGAACAGCGCGGTGACCGCGAACCAGTCCGCCAGCCCGCCGACCATCGCTGCTTCCGCAAAGGCGCGGACGAAGCCGGCGGCGGGGTGACGCGGCTCCAGCGCGCGCGCGATCAGGAAGGCGACCGCCATCGCCACCAGCAGCGCGGTCGCCACGCGCCGCATCCGCACCAGGGCGGGGGGGGCGGCAGGGATGCGGGCGAACGGCGTCATCCCGCGACAATCGCTGATCGGAGGGGAAGTTCAAGCGCAGTGGTGCGCCGCGGCGCATTGCCGCGGGCGCGGGGATCGCCGATGGTGCGGCGATGCGCGCGATCCCGACCCTGCTGTTTGCCCTCGCCTCCATGATCGCAGGTGCCGCTTCCGCCGCGGCGCCGACGCTGCTGGAGGCCGACACCCGCCTTGCGCGGATCGCGTGGCGGCTGACCACCGCCAATGCGGCGCTGTGTCGCGATCGGCAGCCGGTGACGGGGGCAACCCTGCACGCGGTGGATCAATATCCCGCCGGCGCGTTCGGGGATACCGTGCCCGCCGCCGCGGTGCTGGTCGAGCTGGTATTGCCGGGGACGCCCGCGGATCGCGCCGGATTGCGGGAGAACGACGGGCTGCTTGCGGTCGCGGGACAGGCCGTGCCGCCCGCCGCGGCGACGGGCGGCACCACCAGCGCGACGCGCAATGCGGCGCAGGCGCTGATCGCGGCGCGCCCGGTCGATGCGCCGCTGCCGCTCACCATCCGTCGGGGGGCCGCGTCGAGCACGATCACGGTGCAGCCGGTGCCCGGCTGTCGCGTCGAGTTCGAGGTGATGGCCGGCAACAAGATCGGTGCCTCGTCGGACGGGCAGGTGGTCCAGATCGGCGGGCGGCTGTTCCAGCTGTTCGACGACGACCAGGTCGCGGTCGTCGTCGCGCACGAGCTGGGGCATGTCGTGCTCCGCCACCGCGCGCGGCTGGAGGCGGCCGGGGTCACATGGGGGCTGCTGTCCGAGTTCGGCCGCAACGGCCGGCTGTTCCGCCAGACCGAGACCGAGGCGGACCTGATGGGTGCCTATCTGCTGCGCAACGCCGGCTGGGATCCGCACAGCGCGATCGCCTTCTGGCGGACGCAGGGCGGGAAGGTGGACGGCGGGCTGTTCCGGAGCCGTACGCATCCGTCATCGAAGGCCCGCGCCGAGGCGATCGCGACGGAACTGGCGACGATGCCCGCGAATGCGCCGACGCCGTACCTGCCGCCGCTGCTGGCGCGGCGCGACCAGTCGTTACAGTAACTTTGCGCGCAGGGCGTCAGCGCGTCAGCCGCGTGACATGCCCCATCTTGCGGCCTTCGCGCGTTTCGCGCTTGCCATAGAGATGGAGATAGGCGCCCGGCTCGGAGACGAACTCGGGCCAGCGCTGCCATTCGTCGCCGATCAGATTTTCCATCTCGACCTGGGGTGCGGTCAGCGCGGTGTCGCCCAGCGGCAGGCCGCAGATCGCGCGAACATGGTTGGCGAATTGCGACGTCGCCGCGCCCTCGATCGTCCAATGGCCCGAGTTGTGGACGCGCGGGGCCATTTCGTTGAACACCGGCCCCTCGGCACCGGCGAAGAACTCGCACGTCAGCACGCCGACATGCCCCAGCGCGTCGGCGATCCGGCCGGTCAGCGCCGCCGCCTCGGTCCATTGCGCCGCGATCGGAGCGGGGGCGGGCAGCGTGGAGCGGTGCAGGATCGCGTCGCGATGCTCGTTCCACGGCGGCGGATAGCTGGTCATCGTGCCGTCGCGCCCACGCACCAGAACGATCGAGAATTCGTGGGTGAAGTCGACGAACGCCTCCAGCACCGCGGGCGCGCCGATCGCCTCGAAGGCGGCGTCGGCATCCGCGGCGCTCGCCAGTCGCGCCTGACCCTTGCCGTCGTAGCCGAAGCGCGTGGTCTTGAGCACCGCCGGACAGCCGACCGCGGCAATCGCGGCGTCCAGATCCGAGCGGCTGTCGACCGCGCGCCAGCGTGCGGGGCGGCCGCCGACCTGCTCGACGAAGGTCTTTTCGCGGATGCGGTCCTGCGCCACCTCCAAGCTGAGCGGAGAGGGGTGGACGGGCACGCGCTCCGCCAGCCAGCGCACCGGCGCCACGTCGATATTCTCGAATTCGTAGGTGACGACGTCGCATTGCGCGGCGAAGTCGGCCAGCACGACCTTGTTATGATAATCGGCGCGGGTCAGCGAGGAGGCGGTCTGCGCCGCGACGCTCTCGCGATCGGGCGCCAGCACGTGGGTGCGATAGCCGAGGTCCGCCGCGGCGCTGGCGATCATCCGGCCCAGCTGGCCGCCGCCCAGGATTCCGATCGTGCCGCCCGGCGCCAGCATCGTCATGCCGGATCGGTCGCCACGCCGTCGGTCTGCGCCGCGCGCCACGCCTGCAGCCGCTGCGACAGGTCCGCGTCGGCCAGCGCCAGGATCGCGGCGGCGAGCAGTGCGGCGTTGATCGCCCCCGCCTTGCCGATCGCCAGCGTGCCGACGGGGATGCCGCCGGGCATCTGCACGATCGACAGCAGGCTATCCATGCCCTTCAGCGCCTTCGACTCGACCGGCACGCCCAGCACCGGCAGGTGCGTCATCGAAGCGGTCATGCCGGGCAGATGCGCCGCGCCGCCCGCGCCCGCGATGATGACCTGAAGCCCGCGCTCCGCGGCACCCGCGGCATAATCGTACAGCCGCTGCGGGGTGCGGTGTGCGGACACCACCTGGGTTTCGTGCGCGATGCCCAGCGCCTCCAGCGTCTCGGCGGCGTGCCGCATCGTCTCCCAGTCGGAGGTGGACCCCATGATGATGCCGACGCGCGTCATCGCGTGCGGTTAGCCGCGCGGGCGGGGCAGGGCAACGGGTTTGTGGCGACCCCGCGCGCCGTCGCCGCATCTCACGATGACACGACGGAACGTCCGCTCGTCACCGGATCGTCCGGCTGCGGCGCGCCCGCGTAGCGCCGCCGCCATCGCCCCGTCGCCGCTCCCGCGTGATGCGGCTTCACGGCGTAGCAGAACAGCGCGATCATGATCGGCCCGTACGCGTAGAACGGACCGAAGAGCGTGTCGCCGAACGCGCGGATGACGAGGTTGAGCAGCAGCGTGGCGGACAAGGCGTTGGGAATCCCGCCCTCGAAGATCGCACGCCAGATCGCCGCGGCGGTCCCCACCACGATGGTCGCGACCAGCAAGGCGAGGCCGACGAAGCCGGTGTCGACCCGCGCCTCGAGGAAGGTTTCGTGTACGCTGAACGACCGCGCGTCGAGCACTTGCTGACTGCGCAGCATGCCGATCGCCCCGGGCGAATAGCTCATCCACTGATATTTGTAGCCCCAGCCGAACCAGGGCCGCTCCGACGCCCAGCCGCGTGCGACATCCCACAGATAGGTGCGTCCGGTCAGCGTCGGATCCTTGCCGAAGGTCGTGAAAACCTCGTCCTGGACATAGGCGATGACCGTGGGCGCCACCGCGACGCCCACCGCCGCGATCACCAAGGTCATCAGGACGATCGGCAGCCGCGCCCGCACCGGCAACGCGTTGATCCCCAAAAAGGCGAGCAGGAACAGCGGCATCACGCCGGACAGCAGGATGAACGTGGCCGCACGGGTGGTGGCGACGATGAACAGGGCGATCGGGATCGACGCGAGCGCGACGAGCCGCCACCGTCCGTCCTGCTTGCGGTCGACCAGCACCGCGATGCCGGTGAACATCGCCAGGTTGGCGCAGGCCGCCATCGAATTCTTGCTGCCGGCCAGCCCGACCAGAACCGGTCCCTTCGTCGACGGCCCCATGTTCCCCGACATGATCGACAGGACGCACACCAGTGCGGAGGCGAGCAGAACGACCACGACGAAGCGGCGCAGGTCGACCGACAGATAGATGAGGAACGCGCCGAAGATCGTGATTGCGAGCTGGATCGAGTAATAGAGCGTGATCGACGATCCGCCCGACCAGAGCGTCGACATGACGGCGAAGGCGGGGAATGCCGCGAGCCACACGGTATGCCCGACCGCGGGCAGTCGGTCTCGCAGCAGGATCAGCATCAGCCCGCAGCACCCCGTCACGCCGGCCGGCACGATCGCGCCGATCGTCGTCGCCAGTTCCAAGGTCAGCATCAGGACCGCGAGGCAGAAAACCAGCGGTTCCCACCGATCGGAACCGACGGGTGACAGACGTCGAGCCGACACCGCGCGTGCGGAATCCGAGGAATTGATGGCCATGTTTCCTTGCCTGCGAGGGGCACACCGATCGCATGCCCAGCCCAAGAACGACGGTCGCACACCCCACCACGCCGTTCAAGTGCACCTTCCGGCCCGCTCGCGAACCCCCGTACGGAGTCGATGGTAAGGGATTCGGCCGTCTTGGCCTAAGTGCGGGACCGGTGACATGGGCCGGAATCGTTCATCATCACCTTACCCCGCCCGTGCAGAGACGGGTCGCGGGCGCTGCGCAAGCGCTCGATTCGGGATGTTTCGGCGGCGGCGGCAAGCCTCGGATATACGACACAGGTAGGGTTGCGATGGTTGGTTCGCGATTAACTAGTGACGTCCATATGTCCTTTAATTCGCTCACATAAAAAGCTCCCAAGCAATCCTCGGGAGTTCGTCGTGGCAGTCAATTACGTAAACGCGCTGGGCATCACGCTGGCCCAGTCCGGTAAAACGACCAAGGGCTTTGGGGGTACAAGCGGCAGCGACAATGTAGTCGGCACTGCCGGCAACGACGGCTTCCGCACCGGTCTGGGCGGCGACAAGCTGACCGGCGGCAAGGGCGACGACACCTATTACGTGTCTGGCAGCAAGGACATCATCATCGAGAAGGCGGCCGAGGGCATCGACACCGTCGAGGCCGAGCAGAAGTACGTCCTTGGCGCGCATATCGAAAACCTGACGCTGGCCAGCGCCACCGCGTGGTACGGCGGCGGCAACGATCTCGACAACATCATGATCGCCAAGTTCGACAAGCAGCAGCTGAACGGCGGCAAGGGCAACGACGTCCTCGTCAGCCAGGCGAAGTACACGACCTTCATCGTCGAGAAGGGCAACGGCAGCGACGCCATCTACGGCTTCGACACGACCGACAAGATCCGTCTCGACGGCTACGGCTTCACCAGCTTCGACGCCGTGCGCAAGATCGCCTCGCAGGTCGGCAGCGACACCGTGCTGGCGCTGGGCGGCGGCGAGACGCTGGTGCTGCGCGACACCGCCGTCGGCAGCCTGACCGCATCCAACTTCGTGGTCGCGAAGGACATGTCCGGGCTCAAGGCGACCTTCGCTGACGAGTTCGATGCGCTGAGCCTGTACAGCAAGGGCGGTACGTGGCGGACCGAATATGGTCATGGCGGCGCAGGTTCGCTCGCCAGCCGTACCAACAACGACGAAATCCAGATCTATATGGACGCCGACTATGCCGGGACCGGCAAGAAGGCGCTGGGGGTCAATCCGTTCTCGATCGACAAGGGTGTCCTGACGATTACCGCTGCGCCGACGACGGATGTCGCGAAGGCGGCATTGGGCGGGGCGACCTACACCTCGGGCCTGCTGACGACGAAGTTCACCTTCACGCAGCAATACGGATATTTCGAGATCAAGGCCGCGATGCCGGAGCAGAAGGGCTTCTGGCCCGCGTTCTGGCTGCTGCCCAACGACAACAGCTGGCCCCCCGAGCTCGACGTATTCGAACAGCTGAGCCGCGATCCGTCCACCATCTTCATGTCCAATCACGGCGTAGTCGATGGCAAGAAGGTCAGCACCAGCGATATGATCCATGTCGATACGACCCAGTGGCACACCTATGGCGTCGATTGGGGTCCCGACAAGCTGGTCTATTATATCGACGGCATCGCCGTCGCGACACAGGACACGCCCCTCGCAATGAAGGGCAAGGATATGTACATGCTGGTCAATCTCGCGGTCGGCGGTAAGTGGGGTGGTAATCCCGATGCCGGAACGGTCGAGCAGATGAAGGTCGACTACGTCCACGCCTTCGCGACCGAGAATACGCTGTCCAGCACCACCAACGGCGTCAAGACGGTTTACACGCCGGGATCGGCCGCGCCATCGGTTACCCCGACCCCGACCCCGACCCCGACCCCGACCCCGACCCCGACCCCGACCCCGACCCCGACCCCGACCCCGACCGTGTCGTCGACGGAAGCGGTGGCAGCGGTCGTACCGAAGCTGACGGGCACCGGCGGGTTCGATACCCTCACCGCTACGGCGAACGGGATGGAATTGTATGGCTTGGGCGGTGACGACGTCCTTCGCGGTGGTTCGTTCTCGGCCAAGATGTACGGGGGTGCCGGCAACGACACCTATTACGTGACGTCCGCGTCGCAGATCGTCGTCGAAAAGGCGGGCGAAGGGACCGACAAGGTCGTGTCGACGATCAGCTACGCGCTGACCGACAACGTGGAGACGCTGGTGCTGGACGGCTCGGCCAACATCAACGGCACCGGCAACAACCTGGGCAACCGGATCTTCGGCAACGCCGGCAACAACGTGCTGACCGGCGGCACCGGGAACGACTGGCTCGACGGCGGCAGCGGCGGCAAGGACACGCTGATCGGCGGCTTGGGAGATGATTCCTACATCGTCAGTCGCACCGGCACGATCCTGGTCGAGAAGGCCGGCGAGGGCATCGACAACGTGCGATCGACCATCAGTTGGACGCTGGGCGACAATTTCGAGACGCTGGTGCTGGAGGGTAACGCCAACATCGACGGCACCGGTAACGCGCTCGACAACCGGCTGATCGGCAATGCCGGCAACAACGTCATCAACGGCGGCGCTGGCAACGACATCCTCGACGGCGGCAGCGGCGGGCTGGACGTGCTGATCGGCGGCACCGGTAACGACACCTATATCGTCAACCGTACCGGCATCCTCCTAGTCGAAAAGGCCGGTGAAGGCTTCGACACGGTGCAGAGCACGATCAGCTGGACGCTGGGCGACAATTTCGAGAACCTGTCTCTTGGTGGCACCGGTAACATCAACGGAACGGGCAACGCGCTTGCCAACCGCATCATGGGCAACACAGGCAACAACGTCATCAACGGCGGGGCCGGCGACGACACCCTGACCGGCGGCGGCGGGATCGACACCTTCGTCTTCGGCCGCGGCTTCGGGAAGGACGTCATCACCGACTACAACACCAACGACGTGCTGCAGTTCTCCGGTCTCAGCAGGGCCGCGATGAAGATCGTGCAGAGCGGCGCCAACACCGTGATCGACTTCGGCGGCAGCGACACGATCACGCTGTGGAACACGCAGGCGAGCGACGTGCAGGCGCACGGACACTTCCTGTTCTGATCGCCGTCGCGCGATCGATCGCCAGCGAAAACGAGAAGGGGCGGCACCGGCAACGGTGCCGCCTTTTCGCTTGAGCCATCTCCAATTCATCATCGCGTTATCGTTGAAGATGGACTCGCCTTGGCGTCGGTGCTTGACTAACTCGTCCGCGTCTCCAAGGGCTTTTCCGATGTCTGGACTAGAGGAAGACGCTCTCGCGGTGCAGCCGGCGGTGTCGATCCTGATCGTTGCGCGCAATACCGAGCCCTTCATCGGCGACGCGATCCTGTCGGCGCGGCAGCAGAGCTATCGCGACATCGAGATCGTGGTGGTCGACGACGCCTCGACCGACAATACGCGCGCGATCGCGGAGCGCCATGCCGCCGAGGATCCGCGCGTCCGGGTGCTGGACGGGCCACAGGCGGGCCTTGCCGGGGTGCGCAACGTCAGCCTGTCTGCCGCGCGGGGCCGTTGGGCCGCGATCCTCGACAGCGACGATCTCCTCCACCCGGCGCATGTCGAGCGGCTGGTGGCGGCCGCGCAGCGGACCGGCGCCGAGCTGGTGTCCGCGAACATGGTGTGCTTCTCGGTCGAGGACGGGCTGACGCAGTCGGCGCTGTTCGCGGGCACGCCCGAATGGCAGCAGGAGCGCGAGATCGACCTGCCGGCCTTCGTCCGCAGCAACGGCGTGGCGGCGGACGGTGTGACGACGGGCTATCTGAAGCCGCTGTTCACGCTCGACTTCCTGCGCGCGCACGAGCTGGAATACGACCTTCGGCTTCGCATCGGGGAGGATTACGACCTGGTCGCGCGCGCGCTGGCGAAGGGGGCGCGCTACGTGTTCCTGCCGCGCCCGACCTATTTCTACCGCCGCCACGCGGCGTCTACCTCGCATCGCACGGGCCTGCGCGATCTGGAGGGGCTGATGGCGGCGGCGGATTCGCTGGCGCCGCTGACGCGTGATCGTCGGGTTCTGTCGGCGGTGGCGAAGCGCACCGCCGGGATCGTCAGTGCGCAGGCGCACGGCCGCGCATTGGACGCGCTGAAGGCCTTCCAGCCCGTCGCCGCGATGCGTGAGCTGGGCTCCGATGCGGAAGCGTGGCGGCTGATGGCGCGATCCTTCCTGGAGGGCGGGCTGAAACGGGTGATGCGGCTGACCCGGAAGCCGGTCACGGTGGGCGATGCCACGCCGGCGGTGCTGGTGATCGGCGACCACGTCCCGGACCTGCCCGACCGGCGTGTCGTCACTCGCGCGGCGCCTATGGACGATATCGCGCGCGCAACATTGGCGAACGGCCTGCCTCCGCTGGAGCGTATCGTCGTGACGCCGCCCGCGACGCAGGACGATGCAGCCTATGCCATGGCGCCGCAGATCGAGCGGGTCACGGCCACGCGCAACTGATCCCGATCCGCCGCCGGCAGACGTCCCGCCGGCCATGTCCTGATCCGGCACAAGATACTCTTTCCGCGATGTTCAGGATTTATTGCGACTCTGCGTGCAACGGCACATGACGATCGCAATAGGGGGAAATGGGCGATGGAAGAATCGTTCGGTGGATGGCAGCAGCGTCAGATACGCGGCGTCGTCACCGTCGCACCGACCGGCAGTCCGCTGTCGGTTCGCATCGTCGACCGCATCCTCGCCGCGCTGCTGCTGATTTTCTTCCTGCCGCTAATGGTCGCGGTGGCGCTGATCGTCGCAGTCACCGATCCCGGACCGGTGATCTTCGGCCATGTCCGCGTCGGGCGCAGCGGCCGGCCGTTCCGCTGCCTGAAGTTCCGTTCGATGGTGGTCGACGCGGAGGCCCGGTTGCAGGCGGTGCTGGCGAGCGATCCCGCCTTGCAGGCGGCGTGGGACCGCGACCACAAGCTGCCGAGGGATCCGCGCATCACGCCGATCGGCCGCTTCCTGCGCGCGTCCAGCCTGGACGAGCTGCCGCAGCTCTTCAACGTGCTGCGCGGCGAGATGAGCCTGGTGGGGCCGCGGCCGATCTCCTCGTCCGAGGTGCCGCGCTATGGCCGCTATATCGTCGATTACTACCACACCACGCCGGGTGTGACCGGGCTGTGGCAGATCAGCGGCCGAAACGACGTCAGCTACCGCCGCCGCGTCGCGCTGGACGTCGCGTTCAGCCGCTCGCAGAGCCTGTCGCTGTACCTGCGCATCCTGGTGATGACGGTGCCCGCGGTGCTGCTGGCGCGCGGTTCCTACTGACCTTCGCGAAACCGACACGGGCAGCGTCGATGCCGCGACGGGTGGTCGCGGGCGCGGCCAGGATGTAGATGCCGGACGGTGCATCGGGGGATTTGCGTGAAGATTGCCTATCTTGTTCACGATGTGAACGACGCCGCCGTGCGTCGTCGCGTCGCCTTGTTCGAAGGCGCAGGGCACGACGTGAGCGTCGGCGGCTTCCACCGCGATCCGCAGGTGCCCGCGACGATCGGGAGGGCGCCCGTTACCCCTTTTGGCCGGACCCAGGACGGTGCGCTGGCGAAGCGCGTGCTGAGCGTCGCGCGCCATGCCGCGCTGACCGGGCAGGTGTCGCGGCTGACCCGCGACGTGGACACGATCGTCGCGCGCAATCTGGAAACGCTGGTGCTCGCGCGACGTGTCCGGAAACCGGGGCAGCGGCTGGTCTACGAATGCCTCGACATCCATCGCCTGCTGCTGGGCGAGGGCGCGGCGAGCAAGGCGTTGCATGCGATCGAGAGTTGGGCACTGCGCGACGTCGCGCTGACGGTGGTGAGCGCGCCCGCGTTTCGCGACGCCTATTTTCGCGACCGGCTGGGCTATCGCGGCGAGGTGATGCTGGTCGAGAACCTGGTCCCGCGCGAGGCGGATGCGCCGTCGCCGGTGATCGAGCCGCCCCCGCCGCCGCCGTGGGTGATCGGCTGGTTCGGGATGCTGCGCTGTCGTCGCAGCTTCGACATGCTGAGCGAGATGGCGCGGCGTGCGGAGGGGCGGATCGAGATCGTGATCGCGGGGCGTCCGTCGACCGATCTGTTCGACGATTTCGCCGCCATGGCGCAGGCCGCGCCGCACGTCACCTATCTGGGCGGCTATACCGCGGCGGACCTGCCGCAACTGTTCGGACGCATCCACTTCATCTGGGCGATCGACTATTTCGAGGAAGGGCTGAATTCCACCTGGCTGCTGCCCAACCGCCTGTACGAGGGCGTGGCGCACGGCGCGGTGCCGCTGGCGCTGCGCAGTGTCGCGACGGGCGACTGGCTGGCGGCGCATGACGCGGGCGTCTTGCTGGACGATCCCGCGCGCGAGGTGCCGGCGCTGATCGCGGAACTGGACCGCGACGGCTACCGTCGGCTGCGCGACAAGGTGGCGGCGATCCCGGCGGACGCGATGACGATGACCCCGGCGCAGGCGCGCGCGATCGCCGACCGCATCGTGGGAGCGGCGGCATGAACGACGTGCTGGTCGTCATCCCCTGCCTCAACGAGGAGGCGCACCTGCCGGAGCTGCTGGCAGGGCTGGTGGCGGATAGCGGCGAGGCGCTGATCGTGGTCGCCGATGGCGGCAGCACCGACCGCAGCCGGGCGATCGTCGCCGAGGTCGCCGCGCGACACCCGAACGTCGTGCTGCTGGAGAATCCGGCGCGGATCCAGAGCGCCGGGGTGAATCTGGCGGTGCGGACCTATGGCGCGGGGCGGCGCTGGCTGGTGCGCGTCGATGCGCATTGCGGCTATCCGCGCGATTATGTCGCCGGGCTGCTATCGGCGGCACGCGCGCAGGACGCGACCTCGGTCGTGGTGCCGATGGTCACCGCGGCGCATGGATGCTTTCAGCAGGCGGCGGCGGCGGCGCAGAATTCGGTGCTGGGCAATGGCGGATCGGCACATCGCCGGATGACCGCGGGGCAATGGGTCGACCACGGGCACCACGCATTGTTCGACCTGGCGTTATATGCGCGCGTCGGCGGCTATGACGAAGGCTTCTCGCACAACGAGGATGCGGAGCTGGACCAGCGGCTGCTGGCGGCGGGCGGGCGCATTTGGCTGGAGCCGGCGATGGTGCTCACCTATTGGCCGCGCACCGCGGCGGGACCGTTGTTCCGCCAGTATCGCGGATACGGGCGCGGGCGTGCGCTCAACCTGCTGCGTCACCGCAGCCGCATCAAGCTGCGCCAGGCGGTCCCGATCGTGATCGCTCCGGCGGTCGCCGCCGCGGCGCTGGGCGTGCTGCTGGCGATCGTCGCGACGCCCTGGGCGCTGGTACTGGCGCTGCCCGCGCTGGGCTGGGCGGGGCTGTGCCTGGCCTATGGAAGCCTGTTGGGCTGGCGCGCGAAGTCCGCCTGCGTCGCGGCGTCCGGCTGGGCGGCGATGGTGATGCACGTCGCCTGGTCGCTGGGGTTCGTGGGTGTGCACCTGACCGGCAGGCGGCCCGGCGCGGTGCCGAAGGGCTGGGAGGATTGATGCGACAGCTGGTCGGTATCCAGTATCTGCGCGCCGTCGCGGCGACCGGCGTCGTGATCTATCACGCCGCGCAACGTGCCGGCACCGGCTTCACCGTGGGCGAGGCGGGGGTAGACCTGTTCTTCGTGCTCAGCGGGTTCCTGATGATCGCGATCACCAGCCCCGAGACCCGCGTATCCGCGTTCATGATGGACCGCATCAAGCGGATAGCACCGACATATTGGGTGGCGACGACGGTCTTTCTGGCCGGCATCGTGCTGGGGCTGTTCCCGCAGGCGCGCATCGACGTGCCGCATATCGTCGCTTCCTACCTCTTCATCCCGCATCAGGCCGCGAGAAGCCCAGCGATCTGGCCGCTGCTGGTGCCGGGCTGGACGCTCAATTTCGAGATGTTCTTTTACGTGCTCTTCGCGCTTACCCTGCTGGGGCCGCGCGCCTGGCAGCTGCCGGTGCTGACCGTCCTGCTGTCGGCAGTGTGCGTGATCGGCGCGCTGGTGCCGTCGCCGGGGACGCTACTGGCCTTCTATTCGCAGCCCATCCTGCTGGAGTTCGTCGCGGGGGCGTGGCTCGGCTGGTACTGGAAGCGGCACGGCGCGCCCGCGGGCGGTGCCGTCTTTGTGACACTGGCGGCCGCGCTCTACGTGGTGGCGTGGTGGATCGACAGTGACCGGATGCGGCTGGTGACCTATGGCGTGCCGGCGCTGCTGCTGTTCGCGGGCGTGCTGCGGCTGGAGCATCGCGAGGGCGGGTTGCCGCATGTCGCGCCGCTCAAGCTTTTGGGCGACGCCAGCTATTCGATCTATCTGTGGCACACGATGATCCTGGCGGTCGTCGTGAAGGTGGCGCGGATCGCCGGGCTGCCGGTGGCGGCGACGATCGTGGCGGGCGTCGTCGCCAGCCTGCTCGGAGGTGTCGTCGCCTATTGGATGGTCGAAAGGCCGATCAATGCGATGCTGAAGCGCCGCAGGTCGCGGCTGGGGGTGCCCGTCCCCGGCATGTGACGGGCACCGCTCGCGTCGATCAGGGCTTCGTCACCGGATCGGGTGCGGGCAGCGGCATGGTGGCGCCGAGCGCCTGCTCTGCCCCCGCATCGCGCACCGGCCGGTCGCGCGTCAGATTGCCGTTGGTGACGTTGTCGAGCGCGTTGAGCACCGGCGTCAGCAGCGGGATGTCGCCGCGACGGCGGACGCGATCGTAGTGATCCTGATCGTCGTAGCCGGTCAGCCCGGGGACGATCTGCGGCCCCTCCAGCAAGCCGGTCGCCGCCAGCAGCCCAGCGCGCGCCAGATATTCGCTCGCGATCGTCAGATTGTAGCTATTGCGCACGGTCAGCAGGTCGCGCGCGAGATTCAGCACGTCCAGCGTGCTGCGGTCGCCCGCCTTCTGCTGGATGAGCGCGCCGTCGTAGGCGCGCTGCGCGGCATCGATCGCGGCGCGGTAGTTGGCGAGCGAGCTGCGCGTCGCCGCAAGCTGCTCCCAGGCCGCGCCCACGGTCTGGCGCGTATCGCGATAGGTCTGGTCGAGCAGGCGCCAGTCCGCCTGATTGGCCTCCTCCGCCTGTCCCACGCGCGAGCGGCGCAGCCCGGAATCGATGATCGGCTGGGTCACGACGACCTGCCCCACCAGCTGGGTGGTGCGCAGCTGATCGGTATAGGGGGAGACGCTGCCGTAGCTGGCGGTCCCGCGCAGGTCGACGCGCGGCCCCATTTCAGCGCGCGCGGCAGCCAAAGCGGCGCGCGAGATCTTCTCACGCGACTGCGCCGCGCGGACGAGGCCGCTGTTCGCCTCGGCATAGGCATAGGCGCCGTCGAGCGAATTGAAGGTGATGTTGAGCAGGTCGGGCGGCGTAAGCTCGCCCGGAGGCGCGCCGACGCGCTGAAGGAACAGCTTCTGCGAGACGCCCAGCTGCCCCTCCGCCTGGATCAGATCGGCCTGCCCCAGCTGGACGCGGGTACGGGTCTGGTCGAGGTCGGTGAGCGTCAGGTCGCGCACCTCGAAACGGGTCTGGTTCTCGTCCAGCTGGCGGTTGAGGAGCGCGAGGTTCTCGCGCGCGATCGTCACCGAGGCGGCGTCGCGCAGCACCGCGACATAGGCGGTGACGACGTCGTTCATCACCTGCGCTTCCGCCACGCGCAGCGCGTCGCGCTGGAATTGCGCGGTGGCGACCGCACCCGCCGCGGCGGCGGCGTTGCGGCCGAAGGTCCACACCGGCTGCGACAGCACCGCCTGCGCCGTGCTGGACCAGCCCTGGATGCCCAGGAAGCTGCCGGGGATCACCTCCTGACGGGTGCGGGTGAAGGTATAGGCGCCGGACACGCCCAGCTGCGGGCCGAACTGCGAGCGGGCCGCGGGCACGCCGAAATCGGTCGACCGCGCCTGCGCCCGCGCCTGGAGCAGCTCGGGGTTGGTGCGATAGGCGAGGGTGATCGCCTCCGACAGGGTGCGCACCGGGGCGATCGCCGGGACGGGCGCCTTCTTGTCATAGGGCAGGCCGGACAGCTTGCCGCCGAAATCGGGCGCGTAGGCGGGCGCGGGGCGGCCGGGCAGGCCCGCGACGGGCGGGCCGGCGACGACCGTGGTCGCCGCGGTGCTGCGCGGCGCGACCGCAGGGGTCGTCGCGGTCGCCGCCGGGGCGGCGGCGGGCTGTTGCGCGGCACGAGTGGCCGGGACGGGACGCGTCACCTGCGCCGCCAGCGGCGTCAACGCGCCCGCGGCGCTCCCCAGCAGCAACGCCGCCTTCACCCACACCCGTGTCATCGTCTGTAATCCCCCTGGCCGATTCCCGTCGGCGTTTGAGAGCGGCCATATCATGACGATCGGGTAGTCGGACATGGTTAATACGACCCTAGCAGACGTGCGCGATGCGTCGAAACCAGTTCCACCAGCCAGTCGCGGAACGCGCGGACGCGGCGCAGGCGGCGGGTATCGCGGTGGATGACGAGCCAGAAGGCGCGGGCGATCGCGACGTCCGGCAGGACGCGGACCAGCGCGGGGTCGTTCCCGGCGATGAAATGCGGCAGGACGCCGACACCCGCACCCGACGCGACCAGCCGCGCCTGCGCATGGATGCTGGAACTGCGCAGTGTGGGGGCGAGCGCGGGGTCGATTTCGTGCAGGTAGCGCAGCTCTGGCGAGTAGAGCAGGTCGGGAATATAGCCGATCAGGCGGTGGTCGCGCGCCAGTGTCGCGCGGGTGGGCGCGCCGTTTCGCTCCACATAGTCGCGGCTGGCGTAGAGATGGAGCCGGTAATCGGCGAGCTTGGCGGCGACGACCGGCCCCTGGCGCGGGCGCGCGAGTAGGACGGCGCAATCCGCCTCGCGCTTGGAGGGGCTGAGGAAGCCGTTGGTGGCGACCAGATCGACGGTGACCGCGGGGTGGCGGGCGGCGAAATCGTGGAGATGTTCGGCGATCAGCCACGTGCCGAACCCCTCCGACACGCTGACGCGCAGCAGGCCGGACACCTCGGCGCGGTCGCCGGCGGGGTCGGCGATGCGCTCCGCGGCGCGGCTCATCGCCTCGACCTGCGCCAGCAGCGCCTCGCCCGCCTCGGTCAGCACCTGCCCCTCGCGCGTCTGTTCGAAGAGCGTCCGGCCCAGCCGCGCCTCCAGCCGGCGCAGGCGGCGGCCGACGGTGGTCGCATCCACCCCCATCAGCGCGGCGGCGCGCGACAATTGCCCGGCGCGCGCGATCGCCAGGAAATCCTGCAGGTCGTTCCAGGGCAGCGGCTGCATCATTGCAGGTGATGGTTGCAGATTCGCCGCTTGCGGGCAAATGATGCAGCGCGCAGACGCTGGGGCAACAACGGAGAGCGATGCGATGCGGACGATCGAGCATATCGTGGCAGGCGGGGCAGCAGGGGCGGCGACGCGCCACGGTGACGTCTACGACCCCAACAGCGGGCAGGTGCAGGCGCGGGTGACGCTGGGCACGACCGCGGACCTGGACCGCGCGGTCGCGGCGGCGCAGGCCGCGCAGCCGGGGTGGGCGGCGACCAACCCGCAGCGCCGCGCGCGCGTGATGTTCCGCTTCAAGGAACTGGTCGAGGCGAACATGGAGGAGCTGGCGCGCACGCTGTCCTCCGAACACGGCAAGGTGATCGCGGATTCGAAGGGCGACATCCAGCGCGGGCTGGAGGTGATCGAATTCTGCTGCGGCATTCCGCACGTGCTGAAGGGCGAATATACGCAGGGCGCCGGGCCGGGGATCGACGTCTATTCGATGCGCCAGCCGATCGGCATAGGCGCGGGGATCACGCCGTTCAATTTCCCGGGCATGATCCCGATGTGGATGTTCGGCGTCGCGATCGCGTGCGGCAACGCCTTCATCCTGAAGCCCAGCGAGCGCGATCCCAGCGTGCCGGTGCGGCTGGCCGAGCTGATGCGCGAGGCGGGGTTGCCGGAGGGCGTATTGCAGGTCGTCCACGGCGATAAGGAGATGGTCGACGCGATCCTTGACCACCCCGCGATCGGCGCGGTCAGCTTCGTCGGGTCGAGCGATATCGCGCACTACGTCTAGCGGCGCGGCGTCGCGGCGGGCAAGCGCGTGCAGGCGATGGGCGGGGCCAAGAACCACGGCATCGTCATGCCCGACGCCGATCTGGATCAGGTGGTCGCCGATTTGTCGGGCGCGGCATTCGGCTCCGCGGGCGAGCGGTGCATGGCGCTGCCCGTGGTCGTC
>CAJYKB010000056.1 GCA_913774925.1 uncultured Sphingomonas sp.
AGACTGGGCCCAGGAATGCAGCAACCGCCACCCATCCGTACAGCCGCGCTCACCGCTTGATCCGCGGTATGCCCATGAAGTCGCGCTTGCCCAGCTTCATGCCGCGTGCGCGAAGGATCGCATAGGCCGTCGTGGCGTGGAAATAGAAATTGGGCTGCGAGAAGGAGAGCAGGAAATTCGCTCCGGTGAACGGCAATTGCGTTTCGCCGAAGGCGAAGTGCGTGTCGGTGTCGGCCAGCGCATCGACCTGCTCGCGGTCGAGCGCGGATAGCGCGGCGATGGTGCGTTGCAGAATGGCCCGAAGTCCGGCGATGTCGGTCGGCCAGGCGCTGACGTCGGGGGAGAACGATCCCGCGCGGGTGCCGTCGATCCCGCCGATCGAATGCACCGCGCATGACTTCACCTGATAGCCGAGCGGAAGCATGTCGGGGGCCAGCCGGGCCTCGATCAGTTCGGCCTGCGTCATGCCCTGCTCTTCGCAGAAGGCGACCGCCTTTTCGAGAATGCGATCGAGCGCGGCCAGAACCTGAAGATGGGACGGGATCACGGCGTCGTAGAGTGAGAAGGACATGTCGCTGCTCCCTTTTGTTCGGTACACCATGCACCGTCCCATCGCACCTTGCCAACGGGGATCGATCGCCTGACGAGGCGAGGGATCCGGGCCGACGCGTCGCCCGACGGGCATGCGCTCAGCGTAATGGCGGCAGGAGCCGGCGCGGTACACGCAGCGGCATGTCGAGCAGCTGCTGCGCCTTTCCCTTGGCGAGGGGGTCGAGCCTGAGGCTGGCGAACTGTCCGCCGCCGAGCGACTGGATGCAGTGGAGGTTGATCGCGTTCATCCCCGGCAGCTCGTAGCGCCGTACCTCGGGTGCGCTCGCCCCCTCGAACTCGTGTGCGAAGAAGGCGCGGACGGCATCCACGGTCAGCGCGGCACGGATCCAGGGCAACAGCTCGGGCCGGCGCGCGATCACGCCGACATTGAAGGCGTCGCCCTTGTCCCCCGAACGCGCGCACGCCACGCGGACCAGCGGCACCTCCACCATGTCACTGTCTTCGGCAGGCGCGGTATCGTCCACCGCCGGTGGCACGACCATGGCCGCGGCGAACGGGGTCGCCGGCGCAGGGGAGGCGACCTGTCGTTCCGTGCCGCCGATCGATACCGTCGCCGTCACGTCGTCGCCGGGGACGAGGAAGGAAAAGACCTGCGCGACGGGAGAGATCGTCGGGCGCGCGCCGAACCAGCCGGTCGATCCCACGCTCATCGAGGTGGTGGGAGAGTCGAACTCGCGCATCATGATCGCCAGCGCAGCCTCGTCGTCGTGCTCGGCGCCGATGCGCGCGATGACTTCGCGAGTGGCGGCGAGCGCGGGGTCGGCCTGCGCGCCATAGCTTGCCTCCGTGCCCAGCAATTCGACGCGGGTCGCGCGCAAGGGCGGAAGGTTGCGGTCGCGCAGCATCTCGCCCACCCGAAGGATCACGGCGTCTGCCTGCAACTGCGCCTTGCGGGCCGCATCGCGCCCGACCACCGGCATGATGCCGATGAAGCGGAAGCCCTTCTCGAAGGTGACGCAGGTCTTTAGCATGCCGCTGGGGGGATAGCCTTTCGCGCCGGTCACGCGCACGCGCCCGTCACCCGCCGGCTCCACGCGGACCTGCGAGAAGTCGCAGACGACGTCGGGCAGCGCGTAACCCTGCGGATCGCCGACTTCGTAGAGGATCTGCTCGGCCACCGCCGCGGCCGAGACGAGGCCGCCGGTGCCCGCGGGCTTGGTGACGACGAAGTCGCCGTCGGCATGGCATTCGATGATCGGATAGCCGATATGCGCCCAATCCGGGACCGCCTCCCAGTCGGTGAACAGCCCGCCGGTCGCCTGCGCGCCGCATTCGATGACGTGGCCCGCCAGCGATCCCGCCGACAGCCGGTCGTGGTCCTCTGCGCGCCAGCCGAATTCGTGCATCAGCGGCCCCAGCGTTAGCGCGCTGTCGACGACGCGGCCCGTGATGACGACGTCGGCGCCCGCCGCCAGCGCCGCCGCGATCGGTGCGCCGCCGAGATAGGCGTTGGCGGTCCAGACCTTGCCGGGGTCGGGGAAGGGGTGACCACCGAACATTTCGGTCGTGCCCGCCGCGGCAAAGTCGGGAACGCGCGCGATCAGGTCGTCGCCGGTGACGATGGCGATACGGAAAGACACGCCGGCGTCCGCCGCGATCCTCTCCATCCGCTCGCGGCACGCCTCCGGGTTCACGCCGCCGGCGTTTGTGACGATGCGGACGCCCTGCGCCTTGATCTCGCGCAGATTGTCCTTCCACACCCATTCGGTGAAATCGCGGGCATAGCCCTGATCCGGGCGGAGTCGCTTCAGCTGGCCGAGCGGCGCCATCGTCGCCTCCGCCAGATAGTCGAGGATGATGTAGTCGAGGCCGCCGGCGCGCAGCAATTGCGGTGCCGCGACCGAACTGTCGCCCAGAAAGCCGCCCGCGCCGCCGATGCGGATCACCTTCGCCATTTCCGCTCCTCTCGCTTTTGCATCACCGTAAGGCGTTGATGCGGCGGCGACAACCAGCGGGCCGGCGCCGATGGCGTCACGCCGCCAGCTGGCAGATCGTGGCGCGGTTCCGACCCTCGCGCTTGGCCTGGTAGAGCGCGGCGTCGGCGGCCTTGACCAGCGACGAGCCGTCGCGTGCCATCGTGTCGTTCCACGTCGCGATCCCGAAGGACATGCTGGTCGAGCCCAGCGTGCGGCCGTTCTGCCGGATGTTGAGCTCGGTGATCGCGTGGCGGACGATCTCCACCCGCGCCATCAGCGCCTCCGCTGAGGTGCCGGGGGCGATGACGGTGAATTCCTCCCCGCCGAAGCGGCACACCACGTCGCCGTCGCGGAAACGGTTCTTCATCTCGGCCGCCACCGCCTGCAACACGGCATCGCCTGCGTCGTGACCATGATCGTCGTTGAAGCGCTTGAAATGGTCGATGTCGCACATGACGAGGCTGAGCGGTGCGCCGGAGCGTGAGGCGCGCGCGATCTCCAGCGCCATCGTCTCCTCCATGTATCGACGATTGAAAAGGCCGGTCAGCGGATCGCGGATCGTCTGTTCGCGCAGGCTGCGTTGCAGCCGATGGTTGACCAGCGCGGAGGCGATATTTTCGGCCAGGACGGTCAGGCGGAAGCGACTCTCTGTCCCGATCTGTCCGCGCAGGTGGAGCACACCGATCACTTCGCCGCCCGCGAGCAGGGGTTCGCAGTGGTAGATGCCGTCGTGTCCGACATGCGCGCACACGACGTCCTCGCCGGCGCTTGCGACCCAATGCGCCTGCCCGCGGCGCAAGGCCCAGCATTGGTCGGGTGCGAACCCGTCCGCCTCCGCCTCGAAACCGCCCCAGTTCGCCGCCGGGATCAGCAGGTTGCGCGAATTGTTGTGCGCGTACAGGGCGCCGGGTACGCCGGGCAGGACACGCGGTACGAACACGCGGATGATCCGCGCCAGTTCGTCATCGGTACGCGCCGCCTGCATGCGGTGCGCCATCCCGCCCAGCAACTCGATCACGTCTCCGCGTTCGCGGAGCGTCGCCGCGGTGCGCTCCAGCGTCGCATTGGCGACCTGCAGCCGCTGCTCGCTGCCCGCCTGCTCGGACACCGCCGAGGCGAGGCGATCCGCCATCGCGTTATAGCCGCGCGCCAGCCGCGCGAATTCGCGCGACCCCATCCGCGCGTCGATCCGCACGTGCCCGCCATCGCCCAGTTCCGTCATCGCCTGGAGCATGGTGGCGAGCGGCACGCGTATCGCGCGCATCAGGAGCGACAGGCCGACCACGACCAGCAGCGCGACCATCCCTGCGCCCACCACCGCCGACCACATGCCGATCGCGAGGCGTCGCTCGGCCGCGTCCCGTCGCTGCGCCTGCAGCACGCGCTCCTGATCGAGAAACGCATGGGTCCGCGCCTTGATCGCGTCCATCACCTCGCGGCCCCGCCCGCTGTCGATCACGCTCCGTGCGCCCGCGAAGTCGCCGCGCCGGCCCAGCGCCAGCGGCTGGCGGAGGATCGCGATCCGCTGGCGCATCAGGTCGGCCAGTTCTTCCGCCCGCGCGCTCTGGGCGGCATTGTCGCGCGTCAGCCACACGACACGCGCGATGTTCGACGTCGCATCGCTTGTGGTCGATGCGAACGAGGCGACATAGGACGGATTGCGCGTCAGGACGAAGCCACGCTGCCCCGATTCCGCGTCGCGCAGGTCCGACACCGCCTGCTCGGTCAGTTCGATCACGGTTTCGGAATGGTTGACCCAGTCGAAGCTGTTCCGCGTCTGGCGCGAGGCATCCATCAACAGCCCGGCAAGCGCGACGACGGCGAGGACGACCACGGCGCCCAGCGCAGTGACTCGGGACAGGAGCGAGGCGAACATGCGAAGGGCATTAACCGGAGATACTTAGCCATCGGTTATCGCGGCATCCGCGAACGCGCGGCGGCACCGTACCCATGGTCGACACACCGTCGCCCGGCCCTTCTCCGGGATCCGATCCGCCGCGCTTGTCGCTATGCACGGCGACGCGCCTCACGACGTGCGACGCACGAGCCACACCGTGTCGCCCGCGTCGTCGACGACGAAGATCGCGCCGTCATCGCGCGTCTGGATGCTGGCGGGGCGGCCGTAGACGTCTCCCTTCTTCGCATCGGCGACGAAGCCGGTCAGGAACGGCTGCGGTGCCGCGGAAGGGCGCCCCTGCGCGAACGGGACGGCGAGGACGTCGTACCCGATGAAGGACGACCGGTTCCACGATCCGTGCCTCGCGACATACGCCATCTGCCCGCGTGCCGCCGCGTCCTTTGCGAAGGCGAGGCCAAGGGCGGCGGCATGCGGACCGACCGCGACGTCGGGCAGCAGCGTCGTCGCGAGCAGGTCGCGCCGCTCGTTGGCGTGGCGCGGATCCTGCTTTCCGTAATAGCTGTACGGCCAGCCGTAGAAGCCGCCCTCCCGCACGCCAACGAGGTAATCGGGCGAGACGTCGTCGCCGAGGTGGTCGCGCTCGTTCACCGCGGTCCACAGCGTACCGGTCGCGGGCGCGAAGTCCATGCCGACCGGGTTGCGCAGCCCGCTGGCGTACAACCGCTCGCGTCCCGTCGCGAGGTCGATGGCGAGGATCGCGGCGCGCCGCTTTTCCTCCTCCATGCCATATTCCGCCACGTTCGAGGCGGAGCCGACCGAAATGTAGAGCGTGCGCCCGTCCGGGCTGACCAGCAGGTTGCGCGTCCAGTGGTTGTTGTAGCCCCCCGCCGGCAGCGTCGCGATCGTGCGCGGCGTAGCGGTGATCCGCGTCTGTCCCGGCTGATAGGGGAAGCTGACGACGCTGTCGGTGTTCGCGACGTACAGCCGCCCGCCAGCATATTGCATCCCAAACGGCTGGTTCAGCCCCTCGCGCAGGACGAAGCGCTGCTCCGCCACGCCGTCCCCATCCCGATCGCGCAGCAGCGTGATGCGGTTCGCGCTGAATCCGGTCGTCTTCGACAGTGCCTGCCCGCGCGCAACGTCGGGCTCGGCATCCAGCTTGGGCTTGGTGCGCGCCTCCGACACCAGCACGTCGCCGTTGGGCAGCAGCAGCGCCTGCCGTGGATAATCGAGTCCGCCGGCGAACTTCACGACCTGGTATCCGCGCGGTGCCACCGGGGTGCGCCCCTCCGGCCAGCCGATCGTGCGCGGGTGGTTGACGACGGATTCCGTCGCATAGGGCTCGGCCTGCGTCGGTGCGCCCAGCACGGGCTTGGGCACGTCCTGCGCGCCGGCGGTGCCGGCGGCCAGCACGGCGAGGCTGATGGCGGCGAGTGTCTTCATGATCGCTCCTGCATCCCGGTGGGTCTGGCACGCGAACCGCCGTGCGTGCGCGTCGCTCCGTCAGAAGCAAAACCTTACATCTTCGGTCTAACCCGCCGCACGCCGTGCGCGAGGTTAAGCCCCTGTTTACGCCGGGAATCGAGGCTATTGATCTTCGCCTCTGTCGGAAAGCTGCATCATGCTGACCTGGTTCAAGGAAGTCGCGCCCATCCGCCTGAAGTTCAAGGTGCTGCTCCTCGTCTACGGCGGGTTGTCGGGCGCGCTGGCGGCGCTGGCCTGTACCGCGAGCGTCGCACCGTCGCTGCTGCATCCCGCCGCTGTGGCGGGCCTGGCGGCGGCGCTGGTCGGCGCGGTCGTGGCGGTGACGCTGGTGGCGTCGCATCTGATCTGCACGCCCTACGTCAACACCGTGCTGCGCATGGAGGCGCTGGCGGCGGGGGACATCGACAGCCCCGTGGCCTATACCCAGCATCGCGACTGCGTCGGGCGGATGACCACCGCGATGGAGAGCTTTCGCGAAAGCTCGCTTGCCGCGGCGGAGTGTGACACGCAGCGCGCGATGGCACTGGCGATGGGGGAGGGGTTGAACGCGATCGCGAACGGAAACCTCGCCTATCGCATCAGCGCCGAATTGAGCGGGCCGTTCGCGCAGCTAAAGGAGGACTTCAACGCCGCCGCGGCCGCGCTGGCGTCCGCTTTGACCACGGTCAACGAGGGCGCGGCGGAGATCGCACAGGGAGCGGGCAGCATCCACGGCGCCGCGGATGACCTGTCGCGCCGCACCGAGCAGCAGGCCGCATCGCTCGAACAGGCCGCCGCCGCGATGCAGCAGATCACGACGACGGTACGCGAAACCGCCGGCAACGCGATCCGCGCCAACGATGTCGTCAGCGAGGCACGCCGCGACGCCGAGCAATCGGGCGAGGTGGTCCACCGCGCGGTCCGGGCGATGAACGGGATCGAGCGCGCGTCGGCGGAGATCGGCGAGATCATCGCGGTCATCGACGGCATCGCGTTCCAGACGAACCTGCTGGCGTTGAACGCCGGGGTCGAGGCGGCGCGCGCCGGCGAGGCGGGCAGGGGCTTCGCGGTGGTGGCGTCGGAGGTCCGCGCGCTGGCGCAACGCTCCGCCGACGCGGCGAAGGACGTGAAGGTCAAGATCACCTCGTCCGGGCAGCAGGTCGACGCCGGGGTGAAGCTGGTGGCGGAGGCGGGCGCGGCGCTCGATCGCATCTCGGGGCGGATCGCCAACATCAGCGTGCTGGTCGCCGATATCGCGTCCGCCGCCGATCAGCAGGCGACCGGGCTCCAGCAGGTCAACGTGGCGGTGGCGGAGATGGACAGCGTCACGCAGCAGAATGCCGCCATGGTGGAGGAGACGATGGCCGCTGCGGCGAGCCTGACGCAACAGACCGACCGCATGGCCGCCGAGACGGGGCGGTTTCAGGTCGGAGGCGATGCGGTCGTGCCCATGACGACCATGGGACCGCGGCGCGTCGCGCATTCCACCATGGTCAGGACGCTGCGGGTCGCCGCGCGCAGCGCCTGACGACCGCTACCGCCGCCTCCGGACGTGCGGCGCGGAAAAGCCGCTCTCCAGCAGGTTCGATACCAGCAGGTCGCGCGCCTCCGCGGTGCGCGCGCCCAGCACCACGACGATCACCCGCCGCCCGCCGCGCAGGCTCGACGCGGCGAGATTATAGCCCGCCGGAACCGTGTAGCCCGTCTTGACCCCGTCGACCCCGCGTACGTGCCCCAGCAGCCGGTTGTGGTTCGGTCGCGTCCGCCCGTCCCAGCGGATCGAGCGTGCGGCGAACAACGTGTAGCGTGCCGGATGGTGCTGGACGATGTACCGCACGAGTGTCGCCATGTCGCGCGCGGTGGTCATGCCGCCGGTCGGGCCGAGCCCGCTGGCATTGTCGAAGCGCGTGCCGGTCATGCCGATCTGGCGCGCGCGGCGGTTCATCGCCCGCACGAACGCCGGTTCGCTGCCCGCGATCCGCTCGGCCAGCGCGACCGCTACGTCGTTGGCGGAGATAACCGCCACCGTCTTCATCGCGGCGCGCACGCCGATCGTCCGCCCGGCGGCGAGGCCGAGCTTGGACGGCGCCTGTCGCGCGGCGCGACGCGACATCGTCACCGATCCGTCGAGCCGCAGCTTGCCCGCGTCGATCGCCTCGAACGTCAGCAGGAGGGTCATCATCTTCGTCAGCGAGGCCGGGGGGCGCCGTCGCTCCGCCTGCGCCGCATACAATGTCCGCCCGGTGCCGGCGTCGACGACGATCTCCGACACCGGCGTGGCCGCCATGACGGGATCGGCGGTGACGGCGGCGAGCGCAAGGAGAAGCGTCGCGAGATGATAACGTAGCGTCATGCCGCCGGTCTAGGGTCCAGCCCCATAACTGACAACGGCCGGGACGGAACCGAATGTGGCGCCAGGCCAGGAGCAAGGAGGGAGCGATGCTGTTGCATCGTGACCGACGCGCGACGCTGCATGGCACCACATTCGGCCCGCCGCGGAGCGGTCGCCCGGAGCATCCTGCCGGACGACGTCGTTTGCTTGCGCGTGGCTCAGCCACGCGTCCGCGCCGCACTCCTTGCCGGCGGGATGTTCCGGACGATCACGACCATTGGCAGCTATGGGTCTGGACCCTAAAATGGGACGTTCGGCCGGCGCTTCCAGCCGCGGCGCGGTCGTCAGCGCAGCCGTTCGATCGCCTGGGCCAGCGCGACGTACAGCTTGCCCATATCCGACGACAGCAGTGTCACCCCGAGCGGGGAGCCGTCGCGTTGTGCCAGGATCGTGCGCAACATCGCCTCGAAATCGTGGATGTAGCGGTTCACCTGCTCGCGGAAATTGGGGTTGTCGTCGTACAGCCGCGCCACGTCGCGCTGCTCGCTGCCGTCGAGCAGGCGGACCGCGCGGCGGGTGAAGACGCCGCGGTCGCCCTTGAGATACGCGGCCCAGGCGCTATCGGAGATTTCGGGCGCGAAGGTGCGGGTCAGGTCGATCGAAGCCGAGTTGAGCGCCTCGATCAGCAACGAGGCGCGGCGCGCGAAGCTCTCATGCTCGTTTTCCTCCGCGGCGGCGCGTGCTTCCTCGAGCCGCTGGTCGACGAGCGCGATCGTCGCCTCGATCCCCTGCAACTGCTGCTCCAGCCGCTCGCCGGCGCGGCCTGCGGCGGCGACGGCAGCCTCGGCGACCTGCGCGACCTGCTGCACCTGATGCGCGACGCCGCTTTCGACTGCGCGCTCCAGCGCCGCGACACCGGCAACTTCCATCGCGCTCGCGGCGTCGGGAATGACGCGTGAAAGCGCTTCACGCGCATGTTCGGCGGCGGAGGCGGCGGTTTCGCGGACGCGCAGCAACGCCTCCAGCAGGCGCGGGGCGGCTTCCTCGGTCAGGTCGTCGGCGCGGCGCGCGGCCTGTTCGACCGCATTGCCGATCAGGTCCGCCTGGCCGCGGCCCTTGTCGAGCACTTCGTTGAGCTTGACCGTCAGCGCCTCGACCGTGTGGCGCTGATCGGCGACGACCTGTGCCACCGCCTCGATCGCGTCATGCGTACTTTCGGCCGCGGTGACGAGCGCAAGAAGCTCCGGCTTTGCCGCGACCACGACCTGCTTGGTCGCGGCGACACGCGTTTCCAGACGGGCGATCGCCTCCGGCATCGTCTCGTCCATCTCGCGCGCGGCCGCGTCGAGCGCGACGAGCAGGTTTTCGGTCGTGGCGATGGTCCGCTCGGCGGTATCGTTGCCCATGTCCATCGCGCGGGTCAGCGCCTCGGTCGTGACGTGAAGCGCGCTGACGGTGGCGGCAAGCTGCTGGCTGCGCTCGGTCCCGTTGACGTGCAGCGCCTCGAACCGGGAGTCGGCGCGGTTGAGCCCGTCCTCCAGCTGCGAGAACAAGGTGCGCCCGGACGCCTGCTGCGCATCGAGGCGCGCCGCGATCCGTTCGATCACGATCTCGATCAGCGAGATCCGCTCCGCCAGTGCCTCCGCGCTTTCGCGCGCGGACTGATCGAGCGCGGTCTGGTTGGCGCTGACCATCGCGAGCATCGCATCGCCCTGCGCCGCGATGCCCTTGCGCGATTCGTCGATGGCGGCGGCGGTGCGGTCGAGCAAGGCATCGACCGCGGCGGCGGCGTTGGAGGTGACCGATTCGAGGCGCGCGCCCGCCGTCTCGCTCGTGACCTCCATCCGCTGCATATAGGCGGCGAGCTTCTCCGCCGCGCCGCTCGTGACCGTTTCCGCCTCGCGACCGCGGGCGGTCAGCGCGGCGACCTGCGCGTCGAGCGCGGCGGTATGCTCGCTGGCGACGATCGCGGCCTGGTCGATCGACAGCGTCAGCTCATGCGTTTCCTCCTGCGCGCGCGGCAGCGTGGAAAGCAGGTTCGTCAGGTGCGCACGCGCGGTTTCGGTCGAGTTGGTCAGCGCGCGGGCATGGACGTCGGCCTGATCGATCTCTTCCGACAGGCCGCGCCCGATCGACGCGAGCCGCGCGGTCGCGGCGTCCCCCAGGGCGGTCAGCAGGCGGACCTGCTCGGCGAGCGCGACACGGCGTTCCTCGATCGCGGTGCCCAGCGCCGTGACGGTCCGGCCGAGCGACTCCGCCTCCGCCCGCATGTCGCGTGCGGTCGCGCCGAAGCGCTGCGCCTCGGCGCGGCTGGTGCGTAACGTCACCAGCCAGACGATGCCGGCAAGGACGGGGACGGTGGCGGCAGCGGCCCCGAACTGCGCCAGCGCAAGCGCCGGCATCGTCACCAGCGAATCGCGTGCCAGCCAGACGAGAAGGCCGACCCAGGCCACCGCGACGACGAGGGCGATCCAGCCCAGCACGGGCGGGCGGGCGGGCGCCGTCTCGAATTCGTCACGCGACAGCTGGTAGATGGAGTCGTCGGTATCGGGCCGGTCGGTCATGGTCGACGGAAGGTCGCTTTCCAACGATGGAGGAAGGGCATGCGGGTTCGTATCGGCGTCAACCGCATGAATGCCAATGATAGACGGCCCCCCGTTCATGGCGGCGGTTTAACACTTTTGTCAGATGGCGAAAGTCGTTTCCCGGCGCGTGGTCATCGCTTGATCGCATAAAGGCCGTATTGCCCGGCAGGGGGGCATTGCCTAACAGCCGGCGCACGATGCTGGCCGGGCTACTCTTCGCAACGCACGAGGCGGACGATCGCCCGGGCACCCTGGCGGCGACGCTGCCCTTCGCCGCGGCGACGCTGATCGAATATCAGGCGCGGCTGCTGCTCGCCTGCGATGCGGCGCAGATCGTGATCGTCGTGCAGCGGCTGACCCCGGAACTGATCGGCGCGGTGGCGCGGATCGCGCGGCGCGGCGTCGCGGTGGATACGGTGCGCAGCGCTGGCGAGGCGCTGGCGAAGCTGCACCCGCTGGCGCGGATCGTGATGCTGGCGGACGGGCTGGTGACGACCGAGGGCGTGGTTAGCGCGCTGGCGGGCGAGGGGGGTGACGCGCTGCTGGTGGTGCCGGGCGCGCAGGCCTCGACCGATTTCGAACGGGTCGGCGGCGGATCGGCCTGGGCCGGGGTGGCGCGGATCGATGCGCGCCGGCTGAGCGATGCGGCGCAGATGCCGGAGGATTACGACCTGCAATCCACATTGCTCCACGCCGCCGAACAGGCCGGTGCGCGGCATGTCACGCTGCGGCTGGGCGATATGGAGCTGGGGCACGGGATCGAGCGCCGCGCGGCCGCGCTGGAGGATCGCGGGCGCGCGGTGCTGTCCGCCTCGATGGCGGTGCGACCCGGCTGGTTCGAGCGGCTGGTGCTGCGTCCGCTCGCGAAGCTCGCGATCCCGCCGATCGCGCGGCGGGCGATTTCGACCGTTGCCGTCGCCGGCGCGGCATTGGCGGCAGCGGTCGCAGGCGTGGTGGCGATGCTGCTCGAGGCGCCGGCCACGGGCATGATCGCGCTGCTGCTGGGGGCGATGATCGCGGAGATCGCAGGCGCGCTGGCGCTGTTCCGTGACGAGCCGGCGCTGATGCGGGGCAGCCGGGTGGCGGTGCTGGTGCTGCCGGCGATCGCCGCGCTGCTGCTGGGGCATGACGTCGATGCGCAGGGGGCGACGACCAGCGCGCGGCTGCTGGCGCTGGGCGCGATCGTCGCGGGCGGCGTGGGTGAGCGGGCGGCGAGCGCGGTGCAGCGCCGAAGCTGGTGGGGGACGGCGCCGGCCTATCTCGCGGTGCTCGCGATCTTCACGCTGATCGGGTGGCCGACGCTGGGGCTGGGGCTGATCGCGCTCTATGCCACGGTTACCCTGACGGCGGCGGTCGAGGCGTTGCGGCGGCACGCTTAGTGCCGGGTTAACGAACGTCGCGCTACAGCCGGCCGCATGTCCGCATCGCCCCTTCCCGTGACCGACGTTCTGGCGCGCGCCGCTGCCGCGGACCGGCGCGTCGATGCACGACTGGCGGCCGCGATCGCGGACGTCTTCCTTCCCGAGGAGGACCGGCTGGACGAGCGCACCCGCGCGACGGTCGCCGCGCTGCTGGAGGCGACGGTCGCCGCCACCGAGCGCGAGATCGCGGGGCATGCCGCGCGGTTGCTGGCGACCCGGGGAGCCGGCGACGTGGCGCAGCGGCTGGGCGCGAACCATTCGCTGGCGCTGCCGCGGCTCGCCGCGTCCGGGCTGCTGCGCGATGCGGATCTGATGGCGGAGCTGATCGCACAGGCGCGGATCGACCTGATCGATGCCGCGCTGATCGCCAATCGCGCACCCGGCACCCGCGCTACGCTGCTGTCGCGGCTGGCGGAGAGCCGCGACGGCGTGATCCGCAGCCGCGCGGTGACCTATATGGTGGCGGACAGCCGGCGGCGGATGCCCCATGCGGCGCGGCGGGCGGACCTGCCGGTGGCGTTGCACCAGCGGCTGGCGTGGTGGATCGCGGCGGCGCTGCGAGAGCAGCTGGACGCGGCGATCGACCCGGCGGTCGACCGCGCACTGGTGGAGGCGACGCAGCGCAGCCTGTCGGTACAGGAGGAGGGCGATCGCATCGCGATGCTGGCCGCGAACCTGGCCGCGGCGATCGCGCCCGATGCGGCGGAGCTGCCGCAATTGATGGTGGATGCGCTGATCGAGGGGAAGCTGGCGCTACTCGTCGCGCTGCTGGCGCAGGCCGCGGGGGTCGATCTGGCGGAGGCGCGCGGGCTGGTGCTGGATGTCGACAGCGAGCGGCTGTGGCTGGCGCTGCGCGGCATCGGGCTGGCGCGCGCGGACATCGCACGGATCGGATGGCTGCTGTGCGAGGCCGATGCGTGGCGCGATGCGGAGGCGCTGGCGGACATGCTGGGGCCGGTGGGGGAATTGGAAGCTGAGGCGGCGGCGCAGGTGGTCGCACCGCTGACGCTGGATGCGGCGTATCGTGCGGCGATCCGGGCGCTGGCGCGGATGCCGTCGTGAGCGAAGTGGTGATCCTGACCGCGGCGCTGGATGCCGACGACCGGCTGCGCGAGGCCGATGCGACCTTCGCCGCGATCAACGACCGGGCCGGCGGGCGCGTCGGTGCGGCGGTAGCGGTGCCGCAATTCGCGACGCTGGGGCGGCTGGCGCGGCGGCTGGGCATCCCGATCGAGCGCGCGGTGACGATCGCGGACGGAGAGGTCGACCTCGATTGCTGGGTGAAGGCGGCACCGCGTGACAATGGTGTCGCGCTGGCGGTGTCGCTGATGCGCGAGCGGCCCGCGTGGCGCGCGCCCGCGGCCGCCGCCGACGTGCCGCCGCCGCCGGGCGCGGACTGGACCTGGGAGGTGGACGCCGAGTTGCGCGTGACGCGGATCGCGCTGGAGGACGGCGCGCGGGCGGGATTCGACGCGACCGTGGCGCTGTCGTCGCCGCTGACGCGGCTGTTTGCGCTGGAGGCAGACGCGTCGGGCGCGATGCCGCTGCTGGATGCGATGGCGGAGCGCCGCGATTTCGACGGTCAGCCGGCGACGATCCGTTCGGGCGGCGGCAAGGTGATGCTGGCGGGCGCCGTCCGTATCGATGCGGGGGGCAGTTTCGCGGGGTTCGTCGGGGGGACGTTCGCAGCGGAGCCGATCGTCGCGGCGGCGCCGCTACGCGAATCGGGACTGAGCGCGGCGTTCAACGCGCGGCTGGATCGCATGCTGCGGGGGCCGCTGGGCCGGATCGTGGCGAATGCGGACAGCATCAACGCCGGGTCCGAAGGGCCGCTCGACGCGCATTACACCGATTATGCGGCCGACATCGCGAGTGCGGGGCGGCATCTGATCGGGCTGGTCGACGATCTCGTCGATATGGAGGCGATCGAGCGCGACGATTTCACCACCGAACGCGAGGCGATCGATCTCGCCGACCTGATGCGGCGCGCCGCCGGTCTGCTGGCGGTGCGCGCGGCCGACAACCGCGTGACGATCGATCGCTCCGAATGCGACCAGCCGCTACCCGCGATCGGCGAATTCCGCCGCACGCTCCAGATTCTGGTCAATCTGATCGGCAATGCGCTGCGCTATTCGCCGCGCGGGGCGACGGTGTGGCTTCACCTCCAGCGTGAAGGCGACCGTGCGGTGGCGATCGTGGCGGATCAGGGGAAGGGAATCGCGCCCGAGGATCAGGCGCGCATCTTCGAGAAGTTCGAGCGCGTCGACACGAGCGAGCAGGGGGGCAGCGGGCTCGGCCTCTATATCGCGCGCAGGCTGGCGCGCGCGATGGGGGGCGACCTGACCGTGGACAGCGCGCTGGGAATGGGCGCGCGCTTTATCCTGTCGCTGCCCGCGGGTCAGGGCTGACGCCCGCCCGGGATCATCGAGTCGTTCTTTTCCGCGGCGCGCTTCTCCGCGGCGAAGGCCTGATTGATCGCGAGCGCGCAGCCCGACTGGCCGCCGGTGCCCACGGGCGAGCAGGTGTCGGGGATGCCGGCACCGACGCGGCCGGCGCGATCCGCAATCGCGACGCGGTTGGTCCAGGCCTGGTTCTTCGCTGCCGGCTCCGCCGTGTTGCGCAGTTCCTTGGGAATGCGGAACTGTTCGTCGGGGTTGATGCGACTGCACACCACGATCTCGTCGCCCTGCGCCTTGGGGCAGGCCTCGCTGCCCTGAAGCTGGATGTTGCGCACCCGCTGCGGCGGGCGACCGGTTTCCGCCTCCGGCGCGGCCTGTGCCGCGGCGACCGCGGGGGACAGCAACAGGACGACCGTAAGCGCCGCACGCAACATGACATTTCTCCTTATCGACGCGAACGCGCGTCGTAGCGCTTTTATCCCCCTATCCGCGTCTCACGCAGCTGACGATTCATTGCCCGACGGTAATGGTTGCGATGAAGGCGGCATCGGCTATGGCGGGCGGCATGATCCTGGTGGTCGACAATTACGACAGCTTCACCTGGAACCTGGTCCATTATGTGATGGAGCTGGGGGCCGAGGTGCGCGTGGTGCGCAACGATGCGCTGACGGCCGCGGAGGCCATGGCCAGCGGGGCGGAGGCGATCCTGATCTCGCCCGGTCCCTGTACCCCGACCGAGGCGGGTATCAGCCTGGAGCTGGTTGCGGCCTGCGCCGAGGCGCGTCGCCCGTTGTTCGGTGTGTGCCTGGGCCATCAGGCGATCGGGCAGCATTTCGGCGGCAGGGTGGTGCGCGGCGGGCTGATGCACGGCAAGACCTGCCCGGTCGAGCATGACGGGACCGGGGTGTTCGCCGGGCTGCCCTCGCCGTTCACCGCTACGCGCTATCACTCGCTGATCGTCACCGACGTGCCCGACATGCTGGCGGTGAACGCAACCGCGGGCGATGCGTCGGTCATGGGGCTGCGGCACCGCGAGTTGCCGATCCACGGCGTGCAATTTCACCCGGAAAGCATCGCCACCGAGCATGGCCATGACCTGATCGCCAACTTCCTTTCCATCGCAGGTATCGCGCGCAAGGCATTGGCGTGAAGGCTTTTGCGACGCTGCCCGACGCCCGTTCGCCGCTGTCGCGCGAGGTGGCGGCGCGGGCGTTCGCCGACCTGCTCGACGCGCGCACCAGCGAAGAGGCGGTCGCCGACTTCCTGATCGCGCTGTCGGAGCGCGGGGAAACCAGCATCGAGATCGCCGAGGCGGCGCGTGCGATGCGCGAGCGGCTGATCCCGGTCAGCGCGCCAGCCGGGGCGATCGACGTCTGCGGCACGGGCGGCGACGGGCAGCATACCCTGAACGTGTCGACCGCGGTCAGCCTGGTCGTCGCCGCCTGCGGCGTGCCGGTCGCCAAGCACGGCAATCGCGCCGCCTCGTCCAAGGCGGGGGCGGCGGATACGCTGGAGGCGCTGGGGCTGGACATGGACCGCGCGGGAACGCTGGCGGAGGCCACGTTGCGCGACCTGGGCATCGGCTTCCTCTTCGCGGGCAACCATCACCCGGCGATGAAGCGGATCACGCCGATCCGCCGCCACATCGGGCGGCGGACGATCTTTAACCTGATGGGACCGCTCGCCAACCCGGCGCATGTCACGCGCCAGCTGATAGGGATCGCGCGGCCGGACTATGCGCCGGTCTATGCCGATGCGCTGGCGCAGCTGAGCACCGAGGCGGCACTGGTCGTCGCGGGCGAGGAGGGGCTGGACGAGATTTCCGGCGCCGGGCCGACGCGGGTGGTCGCGATCGGCGCGGTGACGATGGCGGAGCGGATCGCGCCCGAGGATGCCGGGGTCGCCCGCCACCCGACGCTGGCGATCCGCGGCGGCGATCCGGCCTATAATGCCGCGGCGCTGCGGCGATTGCTGCGCGGCGAGCGGGGGGCGTACCGCGATGCGGTGGTGCTGAACGCCGCGGCGGCGCTGGTGCTGGCCAGAACCGATACCGTGCTGACCGATGCCGCGGCGCGCGCGGGCGAGGTGCTGGATAACGGGGCGGCCGACCGGCTGCTCGACCGCTGGATCGCCTATTCATGACCATTCTCGACACCATCTGCGCCACCAAGCGCGACGAGGTGGCGGCGCGCCGCGCTGCCGTCTCGATCGCGGAGCTGACCGAGCGCGCCGCCGCGCAAACGCCGCCGCGCGGCTTCCGCGCCGCGCTGGACCGCACCGCGGCGGCGGGGCGGCACGCGCTGATTGCGGAGATCAAGAAGGCCAGCCCGTCGAAGGGGCTGATCCGCGAGGATTTCGATCCGCCCGCGCATGCGCGGGCCTATGCCGCGGGCGGGGCGACGTGCCTGTCGGTGCTGACCGACGCGCCCTATTTCCAGGGCGACGAGGCGTATCTGATCGCGGCGCGCGCGGCGTGCGACCTGCCGGTGCTGCGCAAGGATTTCACGGTCGACCCGTGGCAGATGCTGGAGGCGCGCAGCATCGGGGCGGACGCGATCCTGCTGATCGTCTCCGCGCTGGACGACGGGTGCCTGGCCGAGTGCGAGGCGGCGGCGATCGAGCAGGGGCTCGATGTGCTGGTCGAGGTGCATGACGAAACGGAGATGGAGCGGGCGGGGCGGCTGTCCTCGCGGCTGATCGGAGTCAACAACCGCAATCTGAAGACGTTCGAGGTCGACTTTCGCCGCACCTACGACCTGATGCGGCATGCGCCGGAGGGGTGCACCTTCGTCGCGGAAAGCGGGCTGTCGTCGCGCGCTGACCTGGACGAACTGGCGGCGCATGGCGTGCACTGCTTCCTGATCGGCGAGGCGCTGATGCGGCAGGCGGACGTCGCCGCGGCGACGCGCGCGATGGTGGGGTGACGTGGCCGGGCTGACCCATCTCGACGCGGCGGGCGCGGCGCATATGGTCGACGTCGGCGACAAGGGGGTGACGCGGCGCGAGGGCGTGGCGACCGGGCGCATCCTGATGTCGGCGGAGGCGGTGGCGGCGATCCGCGACGGCGCGGTGAAGAAGGGCGACGTGATCGCGATCGCCCGCATCGCCGGCATCATGGGCGCGAAGAAGACCAGCGACCTGATACCGCTGTGCCATCCGCTGCCGCTGACCAAGGTGTCGCTGGATCTGACGATCGAGGAGGACGGCGTCACCGTCACCGCGCTGGCCGCGACCGACGGGAAGACCGGGGTGGAGATGGAGGCGCTGACCGCGGTCACGGTGGCGCTGCTGACGATCTACGATATGGCCAAGGCGATCGACAAGGCGATGACGATCACCGCGGTGCGCCTGCTGGAGAAGCGCGGCGGGCGATCGGGCGACTGGCGCGCCGAGGGCTAGAGCGGACGGCGCGGACGCACCTGCGCCGCCATACTGCAGGTGAACAGCACGAAAACCATGAAGGCGACCTGCATCGCCAGGCTGGGCACGGTCGTCAGCGCGCGCAGCAGCGGCGGGAAGTAGAGGTGCGCGACCACGAGGTTGTGCGCCACATCGGCGACGATGATCGTGACCGTCATCACCACGCCCCAGCGCGGCCGGACGAACAGCAGGACGATCGCCAGCGGATCGAGGACGCTCAGCGCGGTCCAGAAGGTGGTGCTGACGCGCGGATATCCGCCGTAATCCCATAGCCAGCCGTGGCGGTAGATCGCGGCCCAGTGGTTGTACGTCGCGCCCGCGAGGCACAGCGCGTAGATGATTCGCAGCACCCATGCGCGGGTGTAGGTGCTGTCCGTCGATACCATGGCCATGTCTCCCGGCGTCACGTTGCCCCCTTGATCCGCCATGCGCCGCGCCGCAAGGCAAGAGCCCGTTCACGATCGATCGAGCCGCCATGTCCCTTCTTCCGGTTGCCGAGGCCCAGGCGCGCGTCCTCGCGCTGGGGACGCCCGTGGGGGCGCAAACGGTGTCGTTGATCGCAGGGATCGGGCGCTGGGCGCTAACGCCGGTCGTGGCGCAGCGGACGCAGCCGTCGTGCGACCTGTCGGCGATGGACGGCTATGCGCTGCGTTTCGCGGACCTGGGCGGCCCGCTGCGCGTGATCGGGGAGAGCGCGGCGGGGGCGCCGTTCGCCGGCACCGTCTCGGCGGGGGAAGCGGTGCGGATCTTCACCGGCGCGGCGATGCCGGCGGGGGCGGACACGGTATTGGTGCAGGAAGAGGCACGCCGCGACGGCGACCTGCTGGCGCTGGATGGCGAGGGGCCGGCGCGGGTCGGGCGCAACGTGCGGCGGCGCGGGCTGGACTTCGCGCAGGGTGACGTGCTGGTGGAGGCGGGCGAGCGGCTGACCGCAGCGCGGCTGGCGGTGGCGGCGACCGGCGGGGCGGGGCAGGTGACGGTCGCGCGCCCGGTGCGTGTGGCGCTGGCGGCGACCGGGGACGAACTGGTGGAGCCGGGCGGCACGGCGGGGGATGCCCTGCCCGAATCGAACCGTTTGCTGCTGCGCGCGCTGCTGGCGGAGCTGCCGGTCGAGATCGTCGACCTGGGGATATTGCCCGACCGGCTGGACGTGCTGACACGCGCCTTCGCCGAGGTGGCGGCGGACGTGCTGGTGACGACCGGCGGGGCGTCGGTGGGGGATCACGACCTGGTGCGGCCGGCGCTGGCGGCGGCGGGGGTGACACTCGACTTCTGGCGGATCGCGCTGCGACCGGGCAAGCCGATGCTGGCGGGACGCCGCGTGGACGGGATGGCGGTGGTGGGGCTGCCGGGCAATCCGGTGTCGGCGTTCGTCACCGCGCTGCTCTTCGTCCGCCCGCTGGTCGCGCATCTGGCCGGTGCGCGCGATCCGTTCCCGGTGACGACCCACGCGGTGCTCGGGGAGGATCTGCCGGCGAACAACGAACGTACCGACTATCTGCGCGCGGTCCTGCACGACGGGCGCGCCTATGCCTCCGCGATCCAGGACAGCTCGATGCTGCGAACGCTGTCGCGCGCGTCGTGCCTGATCGTGCGTCCCGCGGGGGCCGCGGCAGCGCGCGCGGGCGACTCGGCGGAAGTGCTGATGGTTGCTTGACGCAACCACAATCGTTCCTTAAAGGTTCGCAATCCGTTCGCACCTTCAGGGGAACAGGCACATGCTGACGCGTAAGCAGCACGAGCTGATCTGCTTCATTCAGGACCGCTTGAACGAAAGCGGCGTGTCGCCGTCGTTCGAGGAGATGAAGGACGCGCTCGAGCTGAAGAGCAAGTCCGGCGTCCACCGTCTCATCAGCGCGCTGGAGGAGCGGGGGTATCTGCGCCGCCTGCCGAACCGTGCACGCGCGCTGGAGGTGCTGAAGTCGCCCGAGCGCGCCGATGCGAAGCGCGCGCCTGCCGCGACGCCGCCGCGGCGTGCGGTGCCCGAGCCCGCGAACGACGTGATCGAGATCCCGCTCCACGGCCGCATCGCCGCCGGCGTCCCGATCGAGGCGTTCGAGGGATCGACGACCCTGCCGGTGCCGGCGGCGCTGCTGGGGAGCGGCGAGCATTTCGCGTTGGAGGTGTCGGGCGACTCGATGGTCGAGGCGGGGATCTTCGATGGCGACTATGCGCTGATCCGGCGGCAGGACGTGGCGCGCGACGGCGAGATCGTGGTCGCGCTGATCGAGGAGAGCGAGGCGACGCTCAAGTATTTCCGCCGCGAAGGAGCGATGGTGCGGCTCGATCCGGCCAACCGCTCCTACGATCCGCAACGCTATGCGCCGGCGCAGGTGCGGGTGCAGGGCAAGCTGGCGGGGCTGCTGCGCCGTTATGATTGAGATCGTGGGGCGAGCGTGTCGGTCTGCCGTGACATGTCGTCGACGTTTGCGCCGGGGATGAGGCGGCACCGGCGATAAGGCTACGGCAGTTCTCGAGCGGGTGGCGCATGGGTGGCGTCGGTCGTTTGGCGATGGCGATGGATCGCGCGCTCTCCAGGACGATCGACATGGCCGATCGATATGGCTGAGGGGCTTGGCTCTGGCTCATCCTCTCCGCGCCGCAATGCGTGGCAGGTTGGATATGCCGCTGACATGACCCACGTGCTGCGCGGCATGTTCGTCTGACGATGGGCGGTGGCGGGAAGGTTTCCCAACGGCCGTCGTGTGACCGGCGATCACATGATGCCCGGTTCGACGCCCCGAAGTGAGCCCGTTTCGCGGTCGGTCGATACAGGGCGTCTGGTCGAGCATCGCCGGTCTTGGCGATAGACAGGCTTCTAGGGGGCAACCCGGCGTTCGCTACTACCGGATCGTCGGTCGGGGTCGGTTTCATCGAATCAGGATTTCGTGCGCGAGCTTTTCGGGTGCTCGTGACGTCGTGCCTGTGCTTTGGCCGTCGTCGTGGCACGGCCTTCACATGCCCGCGCCGGGGCTTTCGACGTGCGATCCTATGGAGCAGCGCGGCGGGTATCCTCGATCGCCGTGCGTCGTGGCCGCACCATCACCCGTTCGATGGGCGCCCGTCGCCACGGGTGCGCATCGCCGGCCATATTGACGGTGGTGACACGCGCCGTGGCGAACGTCAGCGCGATGCCGCCGGTGCGGGCGAGCGCGGGTCGATCGAGCGTCAGCCAGCGGGCGCGACAGCGTCGGGGCAGGCGCCGGTCGCTGATGACGACGTCGGCGGCGGCGCAGCGCGGGATCAGCCGGTCGGTCGCAATCAGGTAGCCGCTGCGTGTCGCCATGATCCGCCAGCGTCGGTCGCCGACGGCGCGCTCCATCCAGCACAGGTCGCGGTTGCAACGTGCCCCCGGCGTGTCGGACAGCAGGGCCGGCTCGCCATCGAGCCCGCCGCCCTGCGCCAGCGTGTCGCGCATATAGTCACCGGTACGGTCGCGCAGGATCGCGAGCCCGCCGGCGGCGTCGCGCCACGCCAGATGGCGCCCGTCGCCGCTGACGATCAGGTCGGGAGCGGGGGTGAGCAGCGCCCATCCCGCACCCACCGCCAGCGGGACGATCCCCAGGCGGCGCCAGCGCGTCCGCCACAGCGCGACCCACAGCCCGCCCGCGATCATCAGCGCGAACGCCGCGGACGGCATCTGCGGCAGGGCCGTCACTGCGCCGGGCAGCGCGACGACGGTTCGCGCGATCCAGAGCAGCGCGTCGGTCGCGATGCCGGTCACGACCCAAGCCGGCCAGCCCAGCGCGATGGTGTCGAGAAGGAGCGCGATCGCCTCGGCCGGCATCACGATGAAGGTGGTGAGCGGGATCGCAACGATATTGGCGAGCGCGCCGTACAGCCCGGCCTTGTGGAAGTGGTAGGCCGCGATCGGCATCAGCGCGACCTCGACCACGACACCCGTCAGCAGGAGCGAGGCGAGGTGCCGTGCGAGCTTGCGCACCCGATCCTCGTCACGCGGGAGCAGTCCCGCGCGCACTCGCGGATGCTCGTGCAGCGCGACGATCGCGGTGACGGCGGCGAACGACAGCTGGAAACTGGGACTGACGATCGCCTCGGGCCAGGCGAGCAGGACCACCAATGCGCCGACCGCCACCAGCCGCAGCGTCACCGCCTCCCGCCCCAGCGCCAGCGCCGCCAGCACCATCAGCGCCGCGACGCAGCTGCGGATCGTCGGCACCTGTGCTCCGGTGATCCAGGTATAGCCGATCGCGGCCAGCGCCCCCATTGCCGCGGCGAGCAGCGGTACGTGCCCCGTCAGCGCCAGGCGCGGCGACAGCGCCAGGAGCCTCATCGCGAGCCACATGACGATCCCGACCGCGGCAGTGATGTGCAGCCCGCTGACCGACAAGAGGTGCGCGAGCCCGGCGCGGCGCATCGCCTCGGCATCGTCCTCTGCGATGGCGCCGGTGTCGCCGGTGGCGAGCGCGGCGGCGATCCCGCCCGCGCTGCCCGGCAGTCGCGACTGGATGTGCGCCGTCAGCCGTCCTCGGATACCGGAATCGGCGGCACCGGGCGAGACGATCGCGATCGGTGCGAAGCCGCGACCCGTCGCCCCGATACGGTCGAACCACGCGACCCGTGCAAAATCATAGGCGCCGGGCACGGCGGGTGAGGGCGGCGGCATCAGGCGGGCGCGCAGGCGCAGCGTCGCCCCCGCCGTCAGCCCGGGCGGCGTCGCATCGGCGGGAAGGTTCACGCGGATGCGGACGGGGGCGGGATCGGGGGCTTTCTGCCATCGCAACCTGTCGAGCGTGACGCGCGTCAGCTCGCGCGCCGGCAATGGCTCGACGCGAACGACGCGACCCGACAGCAACGCCACGACAGGGCGCGCGAGCACGGGTGCGGCAACGCGCTCGGCGCGGGTCCAGGCGAGGGTCAGGCCCAGGAGGAACGTCATCGCCGCGATCGCCAGCGCCACCCCGGCACGACCGCCGCGGGCAGTCGCCAGCGCGCCGGCCGCGACCGCCGCCGCGCACAGCATCGACACCGCCCAGTCCCGCGTGTCGGGGAGCACGAACCATGCCGCCGCGCCGGCGCCGAGCATCACCGGCAGCCAGAGCATCAGCTGGTCGCGCTCCGCCTCCAGCCAATGCTCGATCGCATCGCGCGCGTCGCGCACCGTTTGTCGCACGCGCGCGGCTTTGCTAGGGGCGGGCGCGGCGATACTGGCCATGGCGTTTTTCCAGAGTGGGAGCATGCGCGCGTGAGCGCAACCGATAATCCTTCGACCGTGACTGGCCCCGTCGTGACGCGCTTCGCGCCGTCGCCCACCGGCTTCCTGCATATCGGCGGCGCGCGCACCGCGCTGTTCAACCTGCTCTTCGCGCGCCATCACGGCGGCAAGTTCCTGCTGCGGATCGAGGATACCGATCGCGCGCGGTCGACGCAGCCCGCGATCGACGCGATCCTGGACGGGATGCGCTGGCTCGGCCTCGATTGGGACGGCGAGGAAATCTATCAGTTCGCGCGCGCCGGGCGCCACGCCGAGGTCGCGCTGGCGATGGTGGAGAGCGGGCACGCCTATCGCTGCTACCTCACGACCGAGGAACTGGCGGCGATGCGCGAGGAAGCGCAGGCGGCGAAGAAGCCGCTGCGGATCCGTTCGCCGTGGCGGGAGCGCACCGACTGGCCGGAGGGCAAGTCGTACGTGGTGCGGCTGCGCGCGCCGACCGAGGGCGCGACGATGATCCACGACCGCGTCCAGGGCGAGGTAACGGTGCAGAATGCAGAGCTGGACGACCTGGTCCTGCTGCGTTCGGACGGCACGCCGACCTATATGCTGGCGGTGGTGGTCGACGATCACGACATGGGGGTGACGCATGTCATCCGCGGCGACGATCACCTCAACAACGCGTTCCGTCAGCTGCCGATCTACCGGGCGAACGGCTGGCCGGAGCCGGTGTATGCGCACATCCCGCTGATCCATGGGCCGGACGGTGCAAAGCTGTCGAAGCGGCACGGCGCGGTCGGGATCGAGGCGTATCGCGACGAGATGGGGATCCTGCCCGAGGCGCTCGGCAATTACCTGCTGCGGCTCGGCTGGGGGCATGGCGACGACGAGATCATCGCGCGCGAGGACGCGATCCGCTGGTTCGATCTGGACGGCGTCGGCAAGTCGCCGAGCCGGTTCGACATCAAGAAGCTGGAGAATCTGAACGGCCACTATATCCGCGCCAGCGACGATGCGCGGCTGGCCGACCTGGTCGGGGCCCGCCTCGAATTCGATCACGACGATACCCGGCGTTCGATCCTGCGCGAGGCGATGCCCGCGCTGAAGCCGCGCGCGGCCAATCTGAACGAACTTTCCGATGGCGCCGCTTTCCTCTTCGCGTCGCGCCCGCTCGCGATCGACGAGGCCGCGGCACCGCTGCTGGCCGGAGAGGCGCCCGCGCTGTTCGCCCGGCTGCACAGCGCGCTTGACGCGGTGCACAACTGGGATACGGAGAACACCGAAGCTGCGGTGCGGCAGGTGGCGGAGGATGCGGGCGTCAAGCTCGGTCAGGTCGCCCAGCCGCTCCGTGTGGCGCTCACCGGACGCAAGACGTCGCCCGGCATCTTCGACGTACTCGTCCTTCTAGGACGCGAGGAAAGCCTGGCACGGATCGCCGACCATATGCCCCGCGGGGAATGACAGGAGACGACATGACCGAAGCCGCCAAGTTCTCGCTTTCGGGCAAGGAGCACGACTATCCGGTGCTCTCCGGCTCGGTCGGCCCCGACGTGGTCGATATCCGCAAGCTGTATGCACAGACCGGCGCGTTCACCTACGATCCGGGCTTCACCTCGACCGCGTCGTGCCAGTCGACGCTGACCTATATCGACGGTGACGAAGGCGTGCTGCTCCACCGCGGCTATCCGATCGGCGAGCTGGCCGAGGAGTCGAGCTTCATGGAGGTGTGCTACCTCCTGCTGAACGGCGAACTGCCGAGCAAGGACGAGCTGGACAAGTTCAGCTGGACGATCAGCCGCCATACGATGGTGCACGAGCAGCTGGCGCAGTTCTTCCGCGGGTTCCGCCGCGATGCGCACCCGATGGCAATCATGTGCGGCGTCGTCGGCGCACTGTCCGCCTTCTATCACGATTCGACCGACATCCACGATCCGCAGCAGCGCATGATCGCGTCGCACCGGTTGATCGCGAAGATGCCGACGATCGCGGCGATGGCGTACAAGTACAGCGTCGGGCAGCCGTTCCTGTATCCGGATAATTCGCTGTCCTACACCGGCAACTTCCTGCGCATGACGTTCGGCGTGCCGGCCGAGCCGTATGAGGTGAATCCGGCGGTCGAGCGTGCGATGGACCGCATCTTCATCCTGCACGCCGATCACGAGCAGAATGCGTCGACCTCGACCGTGCGTCTCGCCGGTTCGTCGGGTGCCAATCCGTTCGCGTGCATCGCGGCGGGCATCGCCTGCCTGTGGGGTCCGGCGCATGGCGGCGCGAACGAGGCGGCGCTCAACATGCTGCGCGAGATCGGCACGCCCGACAAAATCCCGGAATATATCGCGCGCGCCAAGGACAAGAACGATCCGTTCCGCCTGATGGGCTTCGGCCACCGCGTCTACAAGAACTACGATCCGCGCGCGACCGTGATGCAGAAGACGGTGCGCGAGGTGTTCGAGGCGCTGAACGTGCAGGATCCGCTGTTCGAAACCGCGCTGCGGCTGGAAGAGATCGCACTGAACGACGAATATTTCGTCGAGAAGAAGCTGTTCCCGAACGTCGATTTCTATTCGGGCGTGATCCTGTCGGCGATCGGTTTCCCGACCAGCATGTTCACCGTGCTGTTCGCGCTGGCGCGCACCGTCGGTTGGGTGGCGCAGTGGAACGAGATGATTACCGATCCCGACCAGAAGATCGGCCGTCCGCGCCAGCTGTACACCGGCCCGACGCAGCGCCCGTACGTCCCCGTCGCGCAGCGCTGAGCCATGCGGCGGCTCCGCCCGATCCTGATCGCGGTGGGCGTCATGCTGACGCTCGCCGGATTGCTGTGGATCGGGCAGGGGCTGGGATACGTCCACTGGCCAGAATCAAGCTTCATGCTCGATCAGCGGGTGTGGGCGGATTACGGCGCTGCGCTGGCAGTCGCGGGGTTGCTGATGGTGCTGCTCGGGCGGCGGATGCGCTAGGGTTTATCCCTTCGTCACCCCGGGCTCGACCCGGGGGTCCCGCTTTTCACCAACGTGGGAAGGAAGCGGGACCCCGGGTCAAGCCGGGGGTGACGTAGATCCGTTACTGACCGAAGCCCACGGCGCTCGCCTGTGCGATCGCTTCGCGCGCGGCGGCCTGGAGCGCGCCGGATTTCGCCTCGCATTCGCGCTGTTCGGACACGGGGTCGCTGTCGGCGACGATGCCAGCGCCGGCCTGGACGTGGATCTGGCCGTCCTTCACCACCGCGGTGCGCAAGACGATGCAGGAATCCATCGACCCGTCGGGCGAGAAATAGCCGACGCATCCGGCGTAGGCGCCGCGCTTTTCCGATTCCAGCTCGGCGATGATCTGGCACGCGCGCACCTTCGGGGCGCCGCTGACGGTGCCGGCGGGGAAGCCCGCGAACAGCGCATCGATCGCGTCATGCTTCGGGTCGAGCCGGCCCACCACGTTCGACACGATGTGCATGACGTGGCTGTAGAATTCGATCGTGTAGCTGTCGGTGACCTGCACCGTGCCGGGGGCGGCGACGCGACCGACGTCGTTACGGCCGAGGTCGAGCAGCATCAGATGCTCGGCGCGCTCCTTTGGATCGGCGAGCAGCGAATCGCGGTTGGCGGCATCCTCCACCGCGTTGCGGCCGCGGGGGCGGGTGCCCGCGATCGGTCGGATCGTTACCTCGCCATCGCGCGCGCGAACCAGGATTTCCGGGCTGGACCCGGTCAGTGCGAAGCCCGGCAGGTCGAGATGATAGAGGAACGGGGACGGATTGATCCGCCGCAGCGCGCGATAGAGCTCGAACGCGGGCAGCGGGAACGGCGCGGTGAAGCGCTGCGCCAGGACGACCTGAAAGATGTCGCCGGCAGCGATATATTCCTTTGCCGCGGCGACCATCTCGCCATAGCGGCCCTCCGGCAGGACGGGGGTCAGCGACAGGTCGATCGCGTCCATCCGGGCGCGGGGCGGGAGCGGGGCGGAGGTCAGCCGTGCCTCTACGGCATCGAGCCGCTCCTGCGCCGCGGCAACGATCGCCTCCGGCGACCGCGCTGCGTCGGGCCAGACGGGCGCGACGAGGAACAAGGCGTCGGCGAGCCGGTCGAAGACGAGGATGACGGTCGGGCGGACGAACATCATGTCCGGCAGTCCGAGCGCGTCGGTCGCGGGCTGCGGCAGTTTCTCGACCAGCCCGATGGTCTCATAGCCGAAATAGCCGACGAGGCAGGCGAGCGCGCGGGGCAGCTCGGGCGCGACCTCCATGCGGCACGACGCGACCAGATCGCGCAGCGCCTCGAGCGTCGGGGACGCGCTGGGGACGAAGGCGGTGCGATCGTCGAGCCAGCGGGTGTTGATCTCGGCATGGTTGCCGTTGGCGCGGAGCACCAGATCGGGGGCGAGCCCGATCAGGCTGTGCCGCCCGCGCACCGCGCCACCCTCGACCGATTCCAGCAGGAAATCGCCGCGGCCGGGCTCGATCAGCTTGAGGGCGGCGGCGACCGGCGTCTCGGTATCCGCGATGCGCCGGCGCCAGACGAGCGCGGGGCGGCCGGCAGCGAGCGCGGTGGTGGCGTCGGCGTTATTGCTCTCCGCCACCGACCAGGTCCTTCTTCAGCTGATCGATCGCCTTCTGGTTGCGCTTGGCGCCCTGGAACGCGGTGATGGCACGCGCGAACTGCTCGGCATATTCGCGGCCGACGACGCGGCCCAGGTCGGCGCGGGTGGCGGCGACCGCCGCGGGCTGCTTCGCGGCATCGCCGGGGGTCACGCGCTCCAGCCGCGCGATCAGCATGCCTTGCGCCTCGGGCGATTCGAGCGTGCGCGCGGTGCCCGGCTTCATCGCGAACAGCAGCGTCAGCACCGGGTTGGGACGGCGCGGATCGATCTGGGAGCGGGTGGCGTCGACGGTCTGGATCGGCGGCGCCTTCACCCCCGATTGCGCCAGCGCGGTCGCGAGCGGGGTGCCGGCATTCACCTTCGCGACGATCGCGCGTGCGGCGGCGCGGACGGCGCTGCGCGCGCGGTCGACGCGCCAGTCGGCGGCGACCTTGTCGCGCACCTGCGCCAGCGGGATCGGGGCGGCGCGGACGATGCGGTCCAGCCCGACGATGGCGAAGCTGCCGTCGTTGCCGAGCTGCACGGTGGTCGGCGTGTCGCCTTCCTCCGCCGCGAAGCCCGCCTGAACGATCGGCGCCAGCGCGGGGTCCGGCTGTGCGGTCGGCTTCGACGGATCGATCCCGGTCGCCAGCAGCGGCGCGGTGGTCTGCGCCGTCAATTTCTGGTCGGCGACGACCTCGTTGATGTTGGCGTTGTCGGCGAGCGAATCGTCGACCTTGTCGCGGATGCGGCCGATCGCGTCGTTCGCCTTCTGCGCGCGCAGCTTCGTGGCGATCTCGTCGCGTGCCTGCGCCAGCGTCTTGCCGGGCACCTGCGTCACGCCGTCCACCTTCGCGACGACGAAGCCGATCGCGCCGCGCACCGGGCCGACGACACCGCCCTTCGGCGCGGCGAACAGCGCGTCGGCAACCGCTGGCGAGGTCTGGCTCGCGAGTGCGGCCTTCTCGGCCTTGGCGATGGTGCGCGCCTCCAGCCCGGCGGCGCGCGCCGCGGCGGCGATCGGGGTGCCGGCCTTGACCTTGTCGGCCAGCGCCTGCGCCGCCTTCTGGTCGAGGACGGTCACGACCGCGACGTCGCGCTGCTCGCGCGCGGCATAGGTCGCCTTGTCCGCATTATAGGCCTGAGTGATCTCCGCCTCGCTCGGCGTCGCGCTGGCCGCGACCTGCTGCGGGCCGACGATCGCGTAGCGCATCACGCGCCGCTCCGCGATGGTGTAGCGGGAGATGTTCTTCTGATAGAATTGCTGGATCTCGGCATCGATCGGCGCTGCGCCGCCCGCCATCGCCGCATAGGGGAGGAGCGCGACCTGACCCGCGCGACGCTCCAGCAGCAGCGAGGCATAGGGAAGCGCGACCTGCTGCGGCACCTGACCGGCGCCGACGGTCGGGACCATCAGGAACTGCGCCATCGTCTCGCGTGCGATATCCGCCTGCACCTGCGCATCGGTCAGCCCCTGTTGCGCCAGCAGCTGCTCATAGGCGCGCTGATCGAACTGCCCGGTGGGGCCTGCGAAGGCGGGAATGTTGCGCAGCTCGCTGCCCACCAGCGCGCGGCTGACGCGCATCCCCTGATCCTGGCCGAAGGTGTCGAGCGACAACCCGCTGAGCGCGCGGGTGACGAGCGACTCCACGCCGCCCTGCGCCACGAACTGCGCCATGTCGATGTCGGGCTGCTGCTGCCGGGCGGCGCGCAACTCGTCCTGTGCGCGCTTGCGCAGCTCGTCCGCGGTGACGCTCTTTCCGTCGACGCTCGCCACGGGGTTGCCGAACAGCCCGCCCCCGGACGACGCCATCCCGGTCACGTCGCCCGCCGCGAAGGCGATCGCGATGACGATCAGGATGCCGAAGGTGACGATCACGCCGACACGCGAATAGATGATGCGGCGAATGGAACTGAGCATGGAGGCGGGGAACCGGTCTTTGATGCGAAGGCCGGTGCTTTACGGTGCGTGCGCGGTGGCATCAAGCGGCGGTGGTGGCTATCGCGGGCACATAAAGGGAGACGATGATGACGCGACGCAAGCTGGTAGCGGGCAATTGGAAGATGAACGGCGATCGCGCCGCGCTGGCCGAGCTGGACGGGATCGCTGCCGCCGCCGCCGCACACCCGGCGGTCGATGTCGCGATCGCGCTGCCCGCGACGCTGATCGCGGCCGGGGCGGAACGCGTGCCGGCGCTGGCGATCGGCGCGCAGGACGTCCATGCCGCGGACAAGGGGGCGTTCACCGGCTGCATTTCCGCCGTGATGGCGAAGGAGGCGGGCGCGCGCTTCTCGATCGTCGGCCATTCGGAGCGTCGCGCCGACCAGAAGGAAAGCGACGTGCTGGTAAAGGCCAAGGCGGAAGCGCTGCACCGTGCCGGGATGCAGGCGATCGTGTGCGTCGGCGAAACGCTGGAGGAGCGCGATGCGGGCGAGGCGGAGCGCGTGGTGACGCAGCAGCTGGAGGGATCGCTGCCCGATGGCGCGGCGGCGGACTGGTGCGCGATCGCTTATGAGCCGGTGTGGGCGATCGGGACGGGGCGGACCCCGACGATCGAGGACGTGGCGGCGATGCACGGCGCGATCCGCGCGAAGCTGCGCGATCTGGTGGGCGCGGGCGGCGATGCGATCCGGCTGCTGTACGGCGGGTCGGTGACGGCGGACAATGCGACCGCGTTGCTGCATGCGAGCGACGTGGACGGCGCGCTGGTGGGCGGTGCGAGCCTGACCGCGGCGAAGTTCGCGCCGATCGTCGCGGCGGCGGAGGGGTAGGGAAATGACCGTCACCCCGGCTCAAGGCCGGGGTGACGTCGATCCTCAGCCGAACCGCTTCTTCAGCAGCGCATAGGCGGCGCGCAGGCCGTAGGCGTCACCGCCGCGCGGGCGGGCGGGCTTGGCGGCGGGACGCCAGGCGAAGGTGTCGAGATGCGCCCAGGGCGTGCCGGCGGGGACGAAGCGGCGCAGAAACAGCGCAGCGGTGATCGCGCCCGCGAAACCGCCGTCGGGCGCGTTGACCATATCGGCGATGTCCGACTTCAGCATGTCGTCATACGCGTCCCACAGCGGCATCCGCCACAGCGGGTCGCGCGCCGCATCGGCGGCGGCGAGCAGGTCGGTGGCGAGCGCCTCGTCCTGAACGAAGGTGGCGGGGAGATCGGGGCCGAGCGCAACCCGCGCCGCGCCGGTCAGCGTCGCGAAATCGAGGATCAGGTCGGGCGCGCCTTCCACTGCCCTGGCCAGCGCGTCGCCCAGGATCAGGCGACCCTCGGCATCGGTATTGGTGTTCTCCACGGTCAGCCCCTTGCGCGTCGCCAGCACGTCGCCGGGGCGGAAGGCATTGCCGGCGATCGCATTCTCGACCGCGGGGATCAGCAGGTGGAGCCGCAGCTTGAGCCGCGCCTGCGTGACCAGCGACGCCAGCGCCAGCGCGTGTGCGGCGCCGCCCATGTCCTTCTTCATGAGGCGCATCCCCGCGGACGGCTTGATATCGAGCCCGCCCGAATCGAAGCAGACCCCCTTGCCGACGATCGCGACGCGGGGGTGCGCCATATCGCCCCATTCCAGTTCGATCAGACGGGGCGCGCGATCCCGGGATGCTGCCTGCCCGACCGCGTGGATCATCGGATAGCCGGTCGCCAGCGCATCGCCGCGGGTGACGGTGACGGTCGCGCCGTGCATCCGCGCCAGCGTATCGACCTCCGCCTCCAGCTCCGCCGGGCCGAGGTCGGAGGCGCCGGTGTCGACCAGGTCGCGCACCTGCGCGGTCGCGGCGGCGAGGCGGACCGTCTCCTCGACCCCCGCGGCGTCGCCGGTCAGCAGGATGCGGGGGCCGCTCGCGTCGGGCTTGCGATAGCGGGTGAAGCGATGCTGCGCGAGGCACCAGCCCAGCCCTGCGGCCCCCAGCGGGGCGCCATCGGCGAGGCGGTATGTCCCCTCCGGCAGTCCGTCGCCCAGCGAGGCGATCCGCCACGGCGATGCGAGCGGCTCGTCGCAGACCAGCAGCATCGCCCAATCCTCCGGGCTTTCGCCGGGCAGGATCGCGCGGTTGCCGGGCTTTCCGGTCACCTTGTTGGCGACGACGGCGGTACGGACCCGCGCCGGGCGGGCGGCGAGCCATGCGTCATAGGCGTCGGGATGGACGACGTGGATGTCGCGGGCGGGCTGGCCCCGATCGGGCTGGAGCAGGGCGGCAAAGTCGGTCATGGGGGGACCAAAGCAGGACTTGGGAGCGGGCGCAACGTACGGTTCCCTTGAGCGGGCGCGCATCCTACATCCGCGCCCATGACCACGCATTCGACTCGCATGTTGATCCTGGGCTCCGGCCCGGCCGGCCTCTCCGCCGCCATTTATGGCGCGCGCGCAGGCATGAACCCGATCGTCGTCCAGGGCATCCAGCCCGGCGGCCAGCTGACCACCACCACCGACGTGGAGAACTACCCCGGCTTCGCCGACGTGATCCAGGGGCAGTGGCTGATGGAGCAGATGCAGAAGCAGGCGGAGCATGTCGGCACGCGGCTGATGTGGGACACGATCGTCGACGTCGACCTGACGCAGCGGCCGTTTCGCCTGACCGGCGACGGCGGCGACGTGTACGAGGGCGAGGTGCTGGTGATCGCGACCGGCGCGCAGGCCAAGTGGCTGGGGCTGGACAGCGAGGAGGCGATGAAGGGCAAGGGGGTCAGCGCCTGCGCCACCTGCGACGGCTTCTTCTATCGCGGCAAGAAGGTGGCGGTGATCGGCGGCGGCAACACCGCGGTCGAGGAGGCGCTGTACCTGACCAACCATTCCGACGACGTGACGCTGATCCACCGCCGCGACACGCTGCGCGCCGAGCGCATTTTGCAGGAGCGGCTGTTCGCGCATCCGCACATCACGGTGCTGTGGAACAAGGAAGTTCGCACCTTCGTCGACGGCGGCGGCAATGCGGGCCTCGTGGCGCTGGAGCTGGAGGATACCGTCACCGGCGAGCATTCGCGGCTGGACGTCGACGGCGGGTTCGTCGCGATCGGGCATCATCCCGCGACCGAGCTGCTGCGCGGGCATCTGGAGCTTGATGCGGACGGCTATGTCGCGGTGCAACCGGGTTCGTCTCGCACCAGCGTGCCGGGCGTGTTCGCGTGCGGCGACGTGATGGACAAGGTCTATCGCCAGGCGGTGACCGCGGCGGGGACCGGGTGCATGGCGGCGCTCGACGCCGAGCGGTTCCTGGCGGCGGCGGAGTTCGAAGAGGTGCGCGAAGCGGCGGAATAAGCCGCCTCAGGCCTGCGCGACGATCCGGCGGATGACGGTTTCGACCGCCGCCAGATCGCCTTCGCGGGCGAAGCCGTGCGAGTCGGTGTCGATCATGACGGGGTCGATGTCGGCGCGGAGGCGACGGGCGGCGTCCATGAAGGTCAGCGCGGTATTGTCGCCGCGGGCGAGGATGATCGTGGCGCGGTCGGTCAGCGCCGCCGCCACGACCTGCTTGGCGAGC
>CAJYKB010000057.1 GCA_913774925.1 uncultured Sphingomonas sp.
GCGGCCGCACCGCGCGCGCCTCACCCATGCGCCGGCCTGCGATGGCCGGGCCGTGCGATCGCATAGCGGATCTGATGGCGCAGCGGGTGGCCCGCCAGGTGATCGGGATGCGCGAAGTCGCCGCCGCGCAGTCGCTCCATCCCCAGCCGCTCCATCAGCGCGCGGCTGCGATGATTGGCCGGCACGGTGACCGCGACGATACCGGGCACGGAAAGATGCTCCCACGCCCAGTCGAGCGTCGCGCGCGCCGCCTCGCCCGCCAGCCCCTGCCCCCAGGCGGATCGCGCCAGCCGCCAGCCCACCTCCACCTGTCCGTCGATCGGCGGCGTTCCGGGCATGAGGCCGCAAAAGCCGATGAAGGCGCGATCGCTGCGTCGCTCCAGCGCCCAGAACGAATGGCCGCGATTGCCATGGATCGCGTTCATGCGCCGCCGCACGCGCACGCATTCCTCGATCGACATCGGCGGGCCGAGGTAGCGCATGACCTCCGCATCCTGCCCCATCGCGTGGAAGGGAAGGATGTCGTCGCGCCGCCAGCGCCGCAGGATCAGGCGGTCGGTGACGATCACGCCGGACGATCGATGGTATAGACGATCATCGCGCCGACCGGATCGTCGGCGGCGAAGTTCGGATGGGTGAAATCCAGCTCGGGCCGGTGCCGCATGCCCAGTCGCTCCATCAATCCCCAGGAACGCGTGTTGCCGCGGCTGGTCCAGGCGGCGATGCGGGGCCGCGTCGTCTGCGCCCAGCCCCACGCGATGCTCGCCTCCGCCGCCTCGCGCGCGATCCCCTGCCCCCACCAGCGCTCGCCGATACGCCAGCCGATCTCCAGCTCCTCGGGCACCGGCGTTCCGGCATGCCCGCCGATCCTGAGGCCGCAGATCCCCGCCAGTTCGCCATCGCGCGTCTCGACTGCCCACATGCAATGACCGTCGCGCGCCTGATTCGCCATCTGCGCGTCGATCAGCGCCGCCACTGTCGAAGGCTCGGCCACCCCGCCGAAATGCTCCATCATCGCGGGTGTGTTGACCAGCGCGACGAACGCGGGCTTGTCCGCCTGCGTCCAGGGGCGCAGCATCAGCCGGGGCGTCTCGATCATGCCGGACGTCCGATACGATAGGTGACGCTGTCCCCGCCATCGACATGCACGTGATCGAGCGTGGGATCATGTCGCATGCCCAGCCGCTCCATCAGCGCGCGGCTCGCCGCGTTCGTCCGCGTCGTGACCGCGAACACCTCGCGCTCGGGCCGATGCGTCCAGGCCCAGTCCAGCCAGGCCGCCGCCGCCTCACGCGCATAGCCGCCGCCCCAATAATCGCGCGCCAGCACCCAGCCGATCTCGATCCCGCCCGCCATCGGCGAGTCCGCGGCGCACGGCTTCAACCCCACATGCCCCATCACCGCATCGTCGTTCCGCCGCACCGCGACGCGAAATCCCAACGGTGCATAGCTGTCGTGTCGCGCCAGGATCGCTGCGCCGCCCGCGCGGTCCTTGATCCCGCCGAGCCCCGCCATCACGATCGGATCGGCCCACATCGCGTACAGCGCGGGCAGGTCCGCGCTCACCCACGGGCGCAGGATCAGGCGCTCCGTCTCGATCATCGCGCCGCCAGCAGCCGCGCGGCGTGGGCGGCGTGATAGGTCAGCACCCCCGAACAGCCCGCCCGCTTGAACGCCAGCAGCGTCTCCAGCACCATCGCGTCGCGATCCGCCGCGCCCGCCGCCACCGCGGCCTCGATCATCGCATATTCGCCCGACACCTGATACGCGAAGACGGGCACTTCGAACCGCTCCTTCACCCGGCGTACGATGTCCAGATACGGCAGTCCGGGCTTCACCATCACGCTGTCCGCCCCCTCGGCGAGATCCAGTGCGACCTCGCGCAGCGCTTCCTCCGCATTGCCCGGATCCATCTGATAGGTCGTCTTGTCCCCCTTCAGCAGCCCGCGGCTGCCCACCGCGTCGCGGAACGGTCCGTAGAAGGCGCTGGCGTATTTCGCGGCATAGGACATGATCTGGACATTCGCATGGCCGTCACGCTCCAGCGCCTCGCGGATCAGCCCGACGCGGCCGTCCATCATGTCGCTCGGCGCGATGATGTCCGCCCCCGCACGCGCCTGGTTGAGGCTCTGCTCGATCAGCACCGCAACCGTCGCGTCGTTCATCACATAGCCCGCTGCATCGACCAGCCCGTCGTGCCCATGGGCGGTATAGGGGTCGAGCGCGACGTCGGTCAGCACGCCGATCTCCGGCACCGCCTCCTTGATCGCGCGGATCGCGCGGCACATCAGATTGTCGGGGTTCAGCGCCTCCGCCCCGTCGTCGCTGCGCCGCTCGCGCTGGGTATTGGGGAAGAGCGCGAGGCAGGCGATGCCCAGGTCGCGCGCCTCCCGCGCGCGCGCCACGACCAGGTCGACCGACCAGCGCGAGACGCCGGGCAGCGTCGCGATCGGCTCCTCCACGCCCTCGCCTTCGGTCACGAACAACGGCCAGATCAGGTCGGCCGCGGTCAGCACGTTTTCCGCATGCAGGCGACGGCTCCAGCCGTGCGCGCGGGTGCGGCGCAGGCGCAATGCAGGGTAAGCGGCGGTCATGCCACGGCGTTTCCCGCATCGCGCCACCGCTTGCAAGCGTTACGGCAGCGGAACGCAGCCTCGTGCGTTCACCGCGCATGACAGAGATCACCCGCGCCGCCATGATCGTGAACGCCAAATCGCGAAAGGGGCGCAAGCTGTTTCGCCGCGCCTGCCAGCGGCTGCGCGACCTGCCGTTCAAGGTCGATGCCTATGCGGTGAAGAATCCCGAGCATCTCGACCGCACCGTGCGCAAGGCGCTGGAGAAGGGGCCGCAGCTGGTGATCCTGGGCGGCGGCGACGGCACGATCAGCGGGCTCGTCGACCTGCTTGTCGGGCACGACGTCATCCTCGGCGTGCTGCCGCTCGGCACCGCGAACAGCTTCGCGCGGACGCTCGGCATTCCGCTCGACGTCGACGGTGCGATCGACGTCTTCGCGACCGGAGAGCCCAAGCGGATCGACCTGGGCATGATCGACGAGGATTATTTCGCCAATTGCGCTGCGATGGGACTCAGCCCGCAGATCGCGGAAACGGTGCCCCACCGGCTGAAGAAGGTGCTCGGTCGCATCGGCTATCTAGGTTGGGCGGGCTATCAGCTGGGCCGGTTCAAGCCGTTCACGCTCTTCGTCGACGACGGGACCGGTGAGAAGAAGCTGCGCGTGGTGGAGGTCCGCATCTCCAACGGCCCCTATCACGGCGGCACCTGGCTGGTCGACGACGCCTCGGTCACGTCGGGGCGGATCGTGGTGCAGGCGGTGCGCGGGCGGTACAAGCGGCGGCTGGTGGTGAACTGGTTCTACAGCTTCCTGGGCCGCGACGAGCGCCACCACGACACGGTCAGCTTTTCCGGCACGTCGATCAAGGTCCGCACCGACCCGCCGCTGCCGATCTCGATCGACGGCGAGGTTCTGGCGCACACCCCGGTCACCGCCCATGTCGCCGCCAGCGTCATCGAGGTGATGGTGCCGCGCGGCAGCTGACGAAGGTGCTCCGGCGGAGACCGGAGCACGAATTACCCCGCCGGCTTCACCATTCCCGCCGGCTCGACATCCGCATGGCTGCGCTCCTCGCACTCATGCCCCTCGGGTACGACCAGCGCGCCTTTCCGCCACCCGCCGTGCGCATAATATAGCGCGGCCAGCGTCACCGTCGTCGCGGATCCCGCCGGGAAGCTCCACCACAAGGCATCCGCGCCCAGGATAGGGCGCAGCAGCACCGCGATTCCCAGCCGCACCGGAAACATCGACAGGAACAGGATCGCGAGCGGCCCCCATACCGCACCATTCGCGCGCACCGTGCCGAACAGCACCATCGTCGCGCCGAACAGCACGAACCCCCAGGTGGCGATCACGTTGATATGCTGCGCGATCGGCAGCACCGCGCTCCCCTCCGGCACGAACAGCATCAGCAGCGGCCGGTCGAAGATCAGCGCGGCCGCGATGACGGTGCCGGTGATGACGACGTTGAACATGATGCCCGAGCGCGTGATCGCGCTCACCCGGTCCCAGCGGCGCGCACCGATATTCTGCGCCGCCATCGCGCTGACCGCCGCCCCGATCGCCATCGCGGGCATCTGCACATAGGTCCACAGCTGCTGCGTGATGCCATAGGCCGCGGTGACGTCCACGCCGTTGCGGTTGACCAGTCCGACCATCGCCAGCCCCGCCCCGGAAATGACCAGCATCTGCGCCCCGATCGGCAACCCCTTGGCCAGGATCGTGCCGACCAGCGCGCGATCAGGGATGATATAGGCGATCTCGCGCCCCGCCAGCCGCAGCGGCAGGTTGCGCCAGCGGATATAGAGCACCAGCGCGCCGCTCGCGACGACATTGGCGATCAGCGTGGCGAGCGCGGAACCGGCGATCCCCAATTCCGGCGCGGGGCCGATCCCCGCGATCAGGATCGGGTTCAGCCCCGCATCCAGCACCACCGACACGCCCATGAACCACAAGGGCGTCATCGAGTCGCCGATCCCGCGCAGCCCCATGAACATCAGCACCAGCAGCATCGACGCCGGCAGCCCGAGGAAGATCACGCGCAGATACGTCAGCGCCTCGTCATAGGCGCGCCCCGGCGTCGCCAGCGCGGTCAGGATCTGCGGCGCGAAGACATAGCCCAGCAGCGCGGTCACCACCGAACCGATCAGCACCAGCCCGATCGCGGAGCCGAACGCGCGCTTGGCGGCGTCGTGATCGTGCCGCCCCCAGCTCTGCCCGACCAGGATCGTCGCCGCCATTCCGAAGCCGAAGACCATCCCGAACATCAGGAACATGATGATGTTGGCGTTGCTGGTCGCCGCCAGCGCATCCTCTCCCAGGAAGCGCCCGACCCAGATCGTGTTGATCGACCCGTTGAGCGACTGCAGGATGTTGGAGCCCAGCGTCGGCAGCGCGAAGGCCAGCAGCGTCGGCCCGATCGGCCCCACCGTCAGGTCGCGCTGCCCGCGATGATGCGGCGGGGCGGAGGCGAATTCATCGGACATGCGCGCTTCATCCCCCCGGCGGCTGGTTTGTTCCGCTTGTGGCGGAAGATACACGGCGGCGACAGCCCCGCCCGTTCCCCCACCGTCGTCATCCCCGCGAAGGCGGGGATCCAGACACGCAGGTCATCGAAGGACTTGCGACGTCAGCGCTTATGGATTCCCGCCTACGCGGGAATGACGGAGGGCACAAAGCGGGGCTATGCGGTGGCTCATCCCAGCCGCGCCAGCGCCGCCGCGAACCGCTCCGCGTCCGCGGCCTTTTCGGCATGATCCGCGCGCGCCTTCTCCACCGCCTCGGGCTTGGCGCGCTCGACGAAGCTCGCATTGCCCAGCCGCCCGGCCAGCGCATCGCGCTCCTTCTCCGCCGCCGCCAGCGACTTCGTCAGCCGCGCGCGCTCGGCATCGAGGTCGATCACCCCGTCCAGCGCCAGCGCGAACGTCTCCGCGCCCCACAGGATCGGCGCGCGCGCCCCGCTTGCCTCACCGGGCGTCAGCGTGACGCGGGCGAGCCGCTCGACATAGGGCGCAACCGTCTGCGGCACCGCCCCCGCACCCGTGTGCAGCGCGATCCTGGCCCCCGGCGGCACGTTCAGCTCGGCCCGCGCGGCGCGCACCGCCTCGACCAGCTCGATCAGCCGCTCGACCTCGCGCGTCGCCGCGGGATCCAGCGCGCGCGCGTCCGGCATCGGCCACTGGCCGACGATCAGGTCGTGCGACCGCGGCGCCAGCGAATGCCACAACTCCTCGGTGATGAAGGGCATGAACGGGTGCAGCAGCACCAGGATCTGGTCGAGCACCCAGCCCGCCACCGCCTTCGTCTCCGCGTCGATGGCCCCCTTTATCAATTCCAGATACCAATCGCAGAACCGGCTCCACACGAACTGATAGATCGCGTTCGCCGCCGCATCGAAGCGATAGTCGGCGAGCGCCAGATCGACCGCCTGCACCGTCGCCACCGTCTCCGCGACGATCCACTTGTTGACCGCCAGCGTCGCGACGGGCGGCTCGAGCGTGTCCGACCCGCCGATCCCGTTGGCCTGCGCGAAGCGGCTGGCGTTCCACAGCTTCGTCGCGAAGTTGCGATACCCCTCGACGCGCTTCTCATCCATCTTGATGTCGCGGCCCTGGCTCTCCATCGCCGCCATGAAGAAGCGCAGGGCGTCGGCACCGTACCGGTCGATCAGCCCCAGCGGATCGACGGTATTGCCCTTGGACTTGGACATCTTCGCGCCGTCGGCGGCGCGTACCAGCCCGTGGAGGTAGAGCGTCCGGAACGGCACGTCCTTCATGAAGTGCATGCCCTGCATCATCATCCGCGCATCCCAGAAGAACAGGATGTCGAAACCGGAGATGAGCACGTCATTGGGGTAGCGCCCGCCCAGCGTCGCGTCGCCATTTTCGGGCCAACCCATCGTAGCAAACGGCCACAAGGCACTGGAAAACCACGTGTCGAGCACGTCGGGATCCTGCATCAGCGCAACGCCCTCGCCCGCCAGCGCCTGCGCTTCCTGCGCCGTTTCCGCGACGAACACGCTGCCATCCTCGGCGAACCACGCCGGAATGCGGTGCCCCCACCACAGCTGCCGCGACACGCACCACGGCTGGATGTTCTCCATCCAGTTGAAGTAGGTCTTCTCCCACGTCTTCGGCACGACCTGCACCGCGCCCGATCGAACCGCCTCTATCGCGGGCTTCGCCAGCGTTGCGGCATCGACATACCAGTGGTCGGTCAGCCACGGCTCGATCACCACGCCGGAGCGGTCGCCATAGGGTGTCTGGATCGTGCGCGGCTCGGCATCATGCTCGACGCCCTCCTTGTCGACGTGCGGGATCAGCACGCCGTCGCGCTTGAGCCACGCGACCACCGCCTTGCGCGCCTCCGCGACGGGCAGGCCGATGAAGTCGCCGGGGATCAGGCCATCGGCGGTCTGGATCACCTGCGCCTTCGCATCCAGCATGTTGAGCATCTCCGCGGCCCTGAAGCCCGCGCGCTTGCCGACGTCGAAATCGTTGAAGTCGTGCCCCGGGGTGATCTTCACCGCGCCGCTGCCCAGCTCGGGATCGGCATGTTCGTCCGCGACGATCGGGATCAGCCGCCCGGTGATCGGCAGCCGCACGTTCTTCCCCACCAGATCGGTGTAGCGCGCATCCGTCGGATGCACCGCGACGGCCATGTCGGCGAGCATCGTCTCGGGCCGCGTCGTCGCCACCTCGATGAAGCCGCTGCCGTCCTCCAGCGGATAGCGCAGCCGCCAGAAGCTGCCGCGCACTTCCTTCGTTTCGACCTCCAGGTCGCTGATCGCGGTGCCGAGGCCCGGATCCCAATTGACCAGCCGCTTGTCGCGGTAGAGCAGCCCCTGATTGTACAGCTCGACGAAGACCTTCAGCACCGCCTTGCTGAAGCCCTCGTCCATCGTGAACCGCTCGTTGGCCCAGTCCATCGAGCAGCCGAGGCGACGCAGCTGGCGCGTGATCTGGCCGCCGCTCTCCGCCTTCCACTCCCACACCTTCGCCACGAATTCGTCGCGGGTGAAGTCGGTGCGCTTCTGCTGCTGGAGCGCCATCTGCCGCTCGACCACCATCTGCGTCGCGATGCCGGCATGGTCGGTGCCGACCACCCACAAGGCGTCCTTGCCCTTCAGCCGCGCGTGCCGCGTCAGGATGTCCTGCAGCGTGTTGTCGAGCGCATGCCCGATATGGAGCGAGCCGGTGACATTGGGCGGCGGGTTGACGATCGTCCACGGCTCCGCACCCGGACGCTCGGGATGGAACAGGCCGTTTTCCTCCCAATGGGCGTACCATCTGGATTCGATCGCGGCGGGGGCGAAGGTCTTGGCGAGTTCGGTCATGGGGAGCGCATAGCCAGTCACATCCGGCTCGTCACCCCGGCCGAAGAGCCGGGGTCCCGCCACCCGCGCCGAAGAGCAGGACCCCGGGTCAAGCCCGGGGTGACGGCTTACTGCGTCCCCTTCGTCCAGCGTTCCATCCACCCGATCACCTCGCCATACCATTGCCGCGAGTTCTTCGGCTTGAGCACCCAGTGGTTCTCGTTCGGGAACACCAGCAACCGCGACGGAATGCCGCGCCGTTGCAGCGCAGTGAACGCCGCGATCCCCTGCGTATAGGGGATGCGGAAGTCCTTCTCGCCGGTGATGACCAGCATCGGCGTCCTCCACTTGTCGACGTAATTCACCGGGTTCCACTTCTCGAACGCGGCGGGGTCCTCGTAATAGGCCTTGCCGCCGTGTTCCCATTCGTCGAACCACAACTCCTCGGTCTCGTACGCCATCGCGCGCGCGTCGAACACGCCGTCATGCTGGACGATGCACTTGAACCGGTCGGGCCACTTCCCCTCGAACCAGTTCATCATATAGCCGCCATAGCTGGCACCCAGCGCGCAGGCGCGATCCGAATCGAGCCAGTCGAATTTCGTCGTCGCAGCCGCCAGACCCTTTTGCAGGTCCTCCAGCGGCCACCCGCCCCAATTGTTGCGGATCGCGTCGGTGAAGGCCTGCCCGTACCCGGTCGAGCCATGGAAATCGACCGCGACCAGTGCATAGCCCGCGCCCGCGAACACCGCCGGGTTCCAGCGATACGACCAGCTGTTGTTGCTCGACCCCTGCGGCCCGCCGTGCACCATATACGCGATCGGCAGCTTGCCCGTCATGCCCACGGGCCGCACCGCATAGCCCCAGACGGTATCGTTGTTCGCCCCCTTGAAGCTGAACCGCTCGACCGTGGGCATGTCGACGCCCGCCAGCTTCGTCGCGTTGACACTGGTCAGCCGCACCGGCGCCCCCGCGCCCGCCACGCGATAGAAATCCCCCGGCGCGGTCAGGCTGTCCATCGCGACCACTGCGCCCTTCGGTCCCACCGCGACCGCGGACACATGCCCCTGCTGCGTCAGCCGCGTCACCTGCCCCGTCGTCGCGTCGACGCGGAACAGCGGCACCTCCTGCGTGTCCTCCGCGGTGACGTACAGCGAACGCGAATCGGGCGCCCAGTGGATCGAGCCCGCGGAACGGTCCCACCGCTCGGTCAGCGAGGTCAGCTTGCCGGTGGCGAGATCGCGAATGGTCAGCACGTAGCGGTCCGCCTCGTACCCCGCACGGCGCATCGCCAGATAGGCGAGCTTGCGCCCGTCCGGCGACACCGCCGGCTGGGTATCGGTCGCCTGGTTCGACGCGGTCAGGTTGACCGGCGGCGTGCTGCCGTCCGCGGGCACCGCGAAGATGTCGAGGTTGGTCGACAGCGGCTCGATCCGCCCCGCCTCACGCAGCGCGAAATAGATCGTGCGCCCGTCCGGGCTCCACGACACTTCCTCCGCGCCGCCGAACGGCTTCGACGGCGTATCGCCGACCAGACCGCGCTCGATTGCGACCCCGTTTCCCCGCGCCCCGCCGGCGGTCAGCGGGAGGACGAACAGCTGCGACCGGCTGCCGTCCGCCCATGTATCCCAATGCCGCACGAACAGCTGGTCATAGGTGCGCCCCACACCGGCATCCGCCGCCTTCTTCTCCATTGCCGGCTCCAGCGACGGCGCACCCGGCTTCCGGTCGGCCCAGACGACGACACGGTCGCCGGTCGGCGCGACCCGGAACCCGTTGAAGCCACCCTTGAAATCGGTCAGCCGCCGCGGCGTCCCCCCTGCTACCGGCACCGCCCAGATCGCATCGTCGGCGGAGAAATAAACGGTCGAGCCGACGATCTGCGGGTCGTTCTCGTCCAGCTTCGTATCGGCCGCCAGCTTGACCGGCTGCGCGCCGGATACGCTCACGTCCAGCCGCCACAGGTCGTAACGACCGCGATCGTCGGCCAGGTCGGTCTCTCGCTGCGCCCACACCAGCCAGCGCCCGTCTGCGGACATGGTCGGCGTGCCGACACGACTCAGCATCGTGACATCGGCGATGGTCAGCTGACGGGCGGTCGCCGGTGCGGCGATAGCGGCGGAAAGCGCGAGCAGACTCGCTGCGAACATCCTCTTCATACGCGCAGATACAGCAGATCGTCGCGGCTGAAACAATCGGCACCGTTGACGAAACCGCCATGTCATCATAACCCGATATATAGCATGGTATGGAGAGCATGATGCAGCCGTATATCCTGCGCCAGTCCGGGCGCATCTTCCTCGGCAGCCGACTCAAGCGGCTGGGCGAGCGGATGCAGGCGGGGGCGGCGCGCGTCATCACCGAGGCCGGGCTACCGGTCCAGCCGACCCATATGCCGCTGCTCGCCGCGCTGGAGGCCGCGCCGCTCACGGTCGGACAGCTGGTCCAGTCGGTCGGCATCAGTCAGCCCGGCGTCACGCGCGCGATCGGGCAGCTCGTCGCGCTCGACCTCGTCCGTTCCGACACCGGTGCCGATCAGCGTCGGCGCACCGTGTCGCTGACCGACGCCGGTCGCGCCGTCATGGCCCGCGCGCGGATGATCGTGTGGCCACGGATCGAGGGGGCGGTCGATGCGCTGTGCGACGATGATGCCGCCGCGCTCCTCGCCCGCATCGCGACATTGGAAGACGCGCTCGCGGACGCCCCGCTCGACGTCCGCGCCGCCGCGGTGACGCCGCAACCCCTGCGCATTCTCGACTTCAACGACGCGCTCGCCCCGCATTTCGGCGCGATCGGCACCGAGTGGCTGACCGAGATGTTCCGGCTGGAGGCTACCGATCGTCAGGTATTGGACGATCCGCGCGGCACGATCATCGCCGGGGGCGGCGCGATCCTGTTCGTGGAGGCGGCGGGGCTGGGCATCGTGGGCACCTGCGCACTCCAGCGCAGCGGCGGGAACGCGATCGAGCTGACCAAGATGGGAGTCCGTGCCAGCGCACGCGGGCTGAAGGCGGGCGAATTCCTGCTCCATGCCACGATCGAGCGCGCGCGCGCGATGGGCGCGGATCCGCTCTACCTGCTCACCAATGCGCGCTGCGCGGCGGCGATCCACCTCTATGAGAAGGCCGGGTTCCGCCACGATGCCGACATCATGGCGACCTATGGCGCGCGCTACGAACGGTGCGACGTCGCCATGCGCTATGTCGATATAGGGAATGCCGCATGAAGACGATCGGGCTGATCGGCGGGATGAGCTGGGAAAGCTCGGCCGAATATTACCGCCTGCTCAACCAGGGAGTGCGCGATCGCCGCGGACCGACCGCTTCCGCGCGCTGCCTGCTCTGGTCGTTCGACTTTTCGGAGATCGAGCGGCTCCAGCATGATGGCGACTGGGACGGGCTGACCGCCCGGATGGTCGATGCCGCCCGCGCATTGCAGGGTGCGGGTGCCGACGTCCTGCTGATCTGCACCAATACGATGCACCGCATGGCGCCCGCGATCGAGGCAGCGGTGGCGATCCCGCTGCTCCACATCGCCGATCCCACCGCCGCCGCGATCAGGGCTGCCGGGCTGACGAAGGTCGGGCTGCTGGGAACCGCCTTCACCATGGAGCAGGATTTCTACCGCGGCCGCCTGACCGGGCATCACGGACTGGAGGTCGTCATCCCCGACGCGGACGATCGCGCTACCGTACACCGCGTAATCTACGACGAACTCGTCGCCGGCATCGTCTCGCCCGCTTCGCGCGAGGCTTACCGCGGCGTCACCGCACGGCTGGTCGCGACGGGCGCGCAGGCCATCATCCTGGGATGTACGGAGATCATGCTGCTGGTCCGCGCGGAGGACAGCGCCGTGCCGTTGTTCGATACCACGGCGCTCCACGCGCAGGCCGCGGTCACCGCCGCGCTCGGCTGACCGCCGCGATCAGCCTTGGCCGCGCGTGATCTTGGCGATCTCGCGCGCCACCATCTGCTCGACCAGCCGCGGCAGGTTGCGGTCCAGCCATTCCCCCACCATCGGGCGCAGCATCTCGCGCACCAGTCCCTCCAGCGTGCCGTCGCCATCGGGATCGGGCTTCACCACCAGCCGCGACAGCGCACCCAGCGCGTCGCGCGTCGCCTCCACCGTCCGCGGCGAGACCGGGATTTCCTCATCCGGCTCCGCCACCTGCGCCCCGCGCGGGTCGTCCATCGTCGCCGCAGCCGGCGGCGGCGCGACGGGAGCGAACGCCTCCACCGCGGGTGGCGGGGGCACCGGCACCGGCGGCGGGGTCGGGGCGTGCAGCGCGTCGTTCAGCTCGAGCACCGCGTCGCGGTCACGCTCGGCGGGAAAGCGCTCCACCGGGCGTTCCGGCGCGCGCTCGGGGGCCTGGTTGACGACCGTGCTGCCATAGCCCTCACCCGCCGCGCCGCCATGCCCGCCCAACGGACGCGGCGCGGCGCGGCGGCCCGGGGCCTGCGCCTCGCCTTCCTTGATGACGCGCTTGATGGAGGCGAGGATGTCCTCCATCGACGGTTCGGCGCTCATATCCCCCATCGCGGCGGTTCCTGTGACGGTATCGCGGCCGTCACGGCCGCGGTCGATCCACACCTGTCGTCAATGCGGGCGTCCTGTCAACATTGCTGTCGAGCAGAGGATCGAGCGGGCGGGTGACCGTCGCGTCCTGCGCCGGCGTGGTCGCGGTGCCCGGTGCGACCGCCGTGGCGGTCTTCCCGCTGTCGAAGTCGGTGATGCGCCCGCGCACCTCGCGGTAATGGATCGTCGGATCGTACAGCGCGCCGCCGTCCAGCCCCAGATCCTGTGCCTGCGCATGCCCCATCGCCGCCAGCAACGCGAAGCCCGCGACGTACGCGTCCCGCCGCGCCGTCACCAGCGTCACCTGACTGTTGAGCAATTCCTGCTCCGCGTTCAGGATGTCCAGGATCGTCCGCGTGCCGACGCTATTTTCCGCACGCACCCCCTCCAGGCTCAGCTTGTTGGCGTTTACCGCGGTCTCGGCCGAGGCGATCACCTCCTGCGACGACCGCCAGATCGCATAGGCGGACCGCGCGGAGGCGACCACCTGCCGCTCGGTCGCGGTCGCCTGCTCGATCGCCTGACCGCGCAACTCCTGCGCCTGGCGGATCCGTGCCGAGGGCAGCCCGCCCTGGAACAGCGGCAGGTTCAGTTGCAGCCCGACGCCCGTCGACGTCCCCGACTGTCCCACGCCCAGCCCGGTGCCGGAGCCCAGGCTGCCGAGATAATTGACGTAATTCTGCCCCACGGTCACGCCCACCTGCGGCAGCCGCCCGGCGCGCGCGGCGCGCACGTCGTAATCGGTCGCCAGCCGCGCGCGCTGCGCCGCCAGCAGCGTGGGATTGTCGCGCAGCGCCACGTCCACCGCGGCATCGGGCGACGCCGGCAGCGGCGGCAGTGCGGGCGGTGGCTCCAGCGTCCCCGGCGCGGTGCCGACCAGCCGCACGTAATTCTCGCGGCTGCCGATCAGCGTCGCCTGCGCCGATTGCAGCTGCGCGCGCGCCAGGCTCAGCCGCGCCTCGGATTGCGCGACATCGGTGCGGGTCAGGTCGCCCACCTCGAACCGGTCGCGGCTCGCGCGCAGGTTCGTGTCCAGCACGCGCACGTTCTGCGCGTTCAGCGCCACGATCGCCTCGTCGCGCAGCACGTTGTTGTAGGCCGCGACCACGTCGGTGAAGGTCGTCGCCTCGACCCCGCGCAGGTTCGCCTGCCCCGCCTCGACGCGGATCTCCGCCGCGCGCACGCCGTTGCTGACGCGACCGCCCTGATAGATCGGCACCGTCACGCCGATATTGCCCTGAAACACCCGCTCCGGCGTGGTGAAGCTGTTGCCGCTGCGGATCAGATTCTCGTTGAGCCCGGTGGAGGTCGACACCACCGGCCGCCCCGCCGCACGCGCGATCGGCACGTTCTCGTCGTTGGCACGCTGCGCCGCGCGCTGTGCGGTCAGCGTGGGATTGTTGTCATAGGCCTTGGCGAGCGCATCCCGCAGCGTTTCGGCGGACAGGGGCGTCGCCACGATCGCGGCGACGCAGGTCAACAACGGCAGACGCGAACGCAAGGCAGGATGGTCCTTCAGAAAGTGAAGCGGCGTGGCCGCGCGAAACCGGGCAGCGGCACCGAATCGATGTCGACGAACGGCGCCAGCGCGAACGCCGCTCCGCGACGCGCACCGGCGGCGAGGCGGTAGACGCCGTTTTCGACCAGCCCGGATACGATCCGCCCGCCGTCGACCAGCTGGGTGACCAGCGTCATCGGCACGTCCTCGACCGCGCCGTCGACGATCAGAACGTCATAGGGCGCGTCGGCGGGATGGCCGTGCTCCAGCGCACCCTCCACCACGGTCACGTTGGCGGTGCCGTCGAGCGCCGTGCGAGCGGCGTCGGCCAGCGCCGGCAGCGATTCGACCGCGACGACCTGCGCCACCAGCCCCGCGAGCAGCGCCGCGGTATAGCCTCCGGCAGCCCCGATCAGCAGCACGCAGTCGGTCGGCTGCAACCGCGCCTCCACCAGGAGCCGCGCGGTCGCCAGCGGGGTATTCATCCGCCGCCCCTGCCCCAGGTCGATCGCGGTGTCGCGATAGGCCATCGCCTGCGACCCGGCGGGTACGAAGTTCTCACGCGGCACCTGCGCCATCGCCGCGACGACGCGCGGGTCGGTGACCGCGACGGTCCGCAGCTGGCTGGCCACCATCGCCTGACGCATGGCGGCGTAATCGTCGTGTCGCACGGCGGTGGCGGTCGTGTTCATCGTCATTCCTGTGGCATAGCTGTTATAGGGATGCAACACACGTTGTGCGCGGCGTGCGCCCGTCTATCGCGAAGAGCGGGCCCGGCCAACCGTGCAGTCGTCGTGCCGCGGTCGTTTCCGCCGCGACGGGGTTGACGCGCGCGCCAAACCCCGACATTGCCCGCGCCTCACCGCATCGAGGCGCGATGGCGGAGTGGTGACGCAGAGGACTGCAAATCCTTGCACCCGGGTTCGATTCCCGGTCGCGCCTCCAACGGCCGCTGGTCGGACCCGCCGCTTGCCGGGATACTACATCTCCCCGCGCGCGCGGCGGATGGCGTACCACTTCTTCACATTGGCGTTATGCTCGGCGAGCGTATCGGCGAACACGTGCCCGCCGGTGCCGTCCGCGACGAAGTACAGCGCCTTCGACGCCGCCGGGTCCAGTACCGCGTCGATCGACAGCCGCCCCGGATTGGCGATCGGCCCCGTCGGCAGCCCGGCGCTGGCATAGGTATTGTAGCCGTTCTTCGCGCGCAGTTCCGACTGGCGGATACGCCGCCCCAGCGGGCGCCCCTTGGTGATCGGGTAGATCACCGTCGGGTCGGCCTGGAGCGGCATGCCGAGCCGCAAGCGGTTGGAATAGACCGCGGCGACCGTGCGCCGCTCTTCCGGCTTGCCCGTCTCCTTCTCGACGATGGAAGCCAGGATGATCGCCTGCTCGGGTGAGGTGACGACCGACGCCGGCTTTCTCGTCTTCCATGCATCGGCAAGGTAGCGCGTCATCGCCGCCTGCATCCGCACCAGCACCGCGGCGCGCGTGTCGCCACGCTCGTAGGAATAGCCGTCGGGCAGCACCGACCCTTCCTTCGGCGTCGCCACGTCGCCGGTCAGCTCGTCCGCCTTCATCAGCGTGTCGCGCACCATCACCGACGGCAGCCCCTCCGGGATCACGACGACGCGCTGGAGCGCCTTGCCCGATTGCAGGATGCCCAGGATCTGCGACGCGCTGGCGCCGGCGGGAATCTCATACTCGCCCGCCTTGATCGACCCGCTGCCGCCGAACACGCGCGCCTGGAGCCGGAATCGCGTGGCGGAGGAGATCGCGCCCGCCGTCTCCAGCCGGGTCGCGGCGGAGGAAAGCGTCGCGCCCTGCGGCACGGTGAAGGCGATCGGCCGCGCCGCCGGCCCCTCCCCCTTCCACCCGTGCGCGACCCACAAGCCGATCGCGACGAGGAGGGCCGCGACGATTCCGAGACAGCCGATCTTCTTCATTGTCTTCCACCCCGGCGAACGCCGGGGTCCAGCGACGACCGGCGCGATGCTGGACCCCGGCCGCAGCCGGGGCGGTTGCGCGTCAAACCGCCTTCATCACCAGCGAGGCGTTGGTCCCGCCGAAGCCGAAGCTGTTGTTCAGCACAGCCTTCACCTCACGCTTCTTCGCGGTCAGCGGCACCAGGTCGACGCCCTCGGTGCCCTCGTCCGGGTTATGCAGGTTCAGCGTCGGCGGCACCACCTGATCGCGCAGTGCCAGGATGCAGAAGATGCTCTCCACCGCGCCCGCGCCGCCCAGCAGGTGGCCGATCGCCGATTTCGTGCTCGACATCGATGCGCCCGACAGATCGTCGCCGAACACGCGCTTCGCCGCGGCCAGCTCGATCGTGTCGGCCATGGTCGAGGTGCCGTGCGCGTTGATATAGTCGATGTCCGACGGCTCCATCCCCGCCTTGCGCAGCGCCATCCGCATCGCCAGCTCCGCGCCCTTGCCCTCGGGATGCGGCGCGGTGACGTGATAGGCGTCGCCCGACAGGCCATAGCCGACGACCTCGGCGTAAATCTTCGCGCCGCGCGCCTTGGCGTGCTCATATTCCTCCAGCACGACGACGCCCGCGCCCTCGCCCATCACGAAGCCGTCGCGGTCCTTGTCATAGGGCCGGCTCGCCTCGGTCGGACGGTCGTTCATGCTCATGTTGAGCGCGCGTGCCTGCGCGAAGCCGGCGACGCCCAGCGGGTTGACCGTGCTCTCCGCACCGCCCGCCAGCATGATGTCGGCATCGTCGTCGCGGATCATCCGCGCCGCGTCCCCGATCGAATGCGCGCCGGTCGAGCAGGCGGTGACGACCGCGTGATTGGGGCCCATCAACCCGTACTTGATCGACACCTGACCGCTAATGAGGTTGATGAGCCGCCCGTGGACGAAATGCGGGCTGACCCGGCCCGGCCCGCGCTCGTGCAGGTTGACCGATTCGATCTCGATGCCCGGCAGGCCGCCGATGCCCGACCCGATCGACACGCCGGCGCGCAGCTTCGTCGCCTCGTCCATGTCGGTCAGCCCGGCATCCTCCAGCGCCTGTCCGGCGGCATCGATGCCATAGACGATGAACGGATCGACCTGCCGCTGGACCTTGTGGTCGACGCGCTTGTCGGGATCGAAGCCGTATTCGTGATCCTTCGGCTTCACCTCGCACGCGATCGTGCACTTCTGCCCGGTAGTGTCGAAGCGGGTGATCGTCCCCGCCCCCGACTTGCCCGCGATCAGATTGGCCCAGACGGTCTCCACGTCCGCCCCCAGCGGGGTGACAAGACCGAGACCGGTGACGACGACACGACGCATAGGCTTTCCTTCTTCACCGCTGCCGTGTCGCTCCTCACGGCCGGCCTTCGACAATGGTCCAACTGTAAAAACGAAACGGCTCCCCGCCCTCTGGCCGAGGAAGGGGAGCCGCTTCGCATCAGGCTCGCGAACGCGTGGCCGGGTGGATCACCCGTCCGCGCGCACCGCAGCTCAGCCCTTGTGCTCGTCGATGTACGTGATCGCGTCCTTCACGGTCGAGATCTTCTCGGCGGCGTCGTCCGGAATCTCCACCCCGAACTCTTCTTCGAACGCCATCACCAGCTCGACGATGTCGAGGCTGTCCGCACCCAGATCGTCGATGAAGCTGGCGTCCTCGGTCACCTTTTCGGCCTCGACGCCGAGATGCTCGACGACGATCTTCTTCACGCGGTCGGCGGTCTCGCTCATAACTTTCCCTCTTTCACATTTGGGGGGTAGATTTCGAATTGCTGAACGCAGGTAGAACGCGGGTGGCGTGCTGACAAGTGCAAGCGTTAACCCCGTCGCTTGCGATCACACCATCGCCATACCGCCGTTGACGTGGATCGTCTGCCCGGTGACGTAGCCCGCTTCGCGGCTGGCCAGATAGGCGACCGCGGCCGCGATGTCCTCGCCCGTACCCAGGTCGCCGGCCGGAATACGCTGCGTCAGCGCTGCCTTCTGCGCTTCGGGCAGTACGTCGGTCATCGCCGAGCGGATGAACCCGGGCGCGACGCAATTGACGGTGATGTTGCGCGTGGCCAGCTCCTGCGCCAGCGCCTTGGACATGCCGACGAGGCCCGCCTTGGACGCGGCATAGTTCGCCTGCCCCGGATTGCCGGTCTGTCCCACGACCGAGGTGATCGAGATGACGCGCCCGAACCGCGCCTTCATCATCGGCTTCGCCGCGGCACGGATCAGCCGGAACGCGGCCTCCAGGTTGACGCGGATCACCTGATCCCACTCATCGTCCTTCATCCGCATCGCCAGGTTGTCGCGCGTGACGCCGGCATTGTTGACTAGGACGTCGATCTTCCCCAGCGCCTCCACCGCGCGCGGCACCAGCCCGTCGACCGCGCTGGCGTCCGACAGGTCGCATGCCAGCGCGACATGCTCGCCGCCCAGCTCCGCGCGGAACGCTTCCAGCTTGTCCACATTGGACCCGGACACCGCCAGTCGCGCCCCCTGCGCCGCCAGCCCCTTCGCGATCGCAGACCCGATCCCGCCCGAAGCGCCGGTCACCAGCGCGGTCATGCCTGTGAGGTCGAACATTCTATTCTCCGTTGGATTGGTTCACGCGAAGACGCGAAGACGCAAAGGTGTTGTGGCCGTTCACGACACGCCGCAGCCCCTCTTTCAGCGTCGCGCCGCCGAAATTGATAAGAAGCCCGAGGGGCTGCTTTGTCAGCCTGAGATATGTCAGCAGTTGCTTGGCATGAGCGGCGTTCAGCCGCTCAACAGACTTGATCTCTACCAGCAGGCAGCCGCCAACAAGAATGTCGATCCGAAACGCCGCTTCGAACGAAATTCCCTCAAAGTCGAAGGACGCGGGCGCCTGCCGCTGAACCTCATATCCCAGCCGCGCCAGCTTCGTTGCCAGCACAGTTTCATAAACGCTTTCCAGCAGACCGGGCCCCAAATCGCGATGCAAGCGAAAGGCGACGTCGATGACATCCGAAGCGGCGGCCTCAATATCCATCATCTTTGCGTCTTCGCGGCTTCGCGTGAACATCACATCTTCTTCAACAACGCCTCGATGTCGTCCATCGTCACCACGCTGATCGCTTCCGCGTCCGGCACGATGCGCTTGACCATCGGCGACAGCACCTTGCCGCCGAACTCGACGAACTCCGTCACCCCCGCCGCGGCCATCGCCAGCACCGATTCGCGCCACCGCACGCGCCCCGTCACCTGCTCCACCAGCAGGCGGCGGATCGCGCCCGGGTCGGCCACCGCCACCGCATCGACGTTCGCGAACACCGGGACCAGCGGCGCGCGCAGGTCGGCGTCGGCCAGCGCCGCCTCCATCGCGGTCGCGGCATCCTCCATCAGCGCGCAGTGGAACGGCGCCGACACCGGCAGCAGCACCGCACGCTTGGCGCCCATCTCCTTGGCCAGCGCCACCGCGCGCTCCACCGCCACGCGATGCCCGGAGATCACGACCTGCGACGGATCATTGTCGTTGGCGACGGTGCAGACCAGCTCCGCGCCGCCTTCCGCCAGGATCGAATCGACCGCCGCGCCCGCGATCACCTGCGCCTTCTCGACGTCCGCGCCCAGCAGCGCGGCCATCGCCCCCTCGCCCACCGGCACCGCCGCCTGCATTGCCCGCCCGCGCAGCTTCAGCAGCCGCGCGGTGGTCGACAGGTCCAGCGCCTCCGCCGCGCACAGCGCGCTATATTCGCCCAGCGAGTGCCCGGCGACATAGTCCGCCTTGTCGGCCAGCGTCACATTGCCCTCGCGCACCATCACGCGCAGCGTCGCGATCGCGTTTGCCATGATCGCGGGCTGCGCATTCTCGGTCAGCGTCAGCTCGTCCGCCGGTCCCTCCGCCATCAGCCGGCGCAGGTTCTGGCCCAGCGCCTCGTCCACCTCGCCGAAGACCTCGCGCGCGACCGGGCTGGCGTCGGCCAGCGCCTGCCCCATGCCGACCGCCTGGCTGCCCTGACCCGGAAAGATGAATGCGCGCATGGAGGCTCTCCCTGAAACGAAGGGCTGCGCTGCTAGGCGGCGGCGGCGGGTGCGGTCAACCTGCGGGTCGCGCGGCTTGCTTTTCGCGCCGACATCGGCCAAGGGCAGCGCCGCACCGGGCGGGATGGCCATGCCTCCCCGCCCGTTTGCTGTTTGTGACGACAGCCGGAGGGGCGTGGCGCATGGGGCGCCCGTCAGCGATCGGCCAACATAGAAGGTACGTGCATGGCTCTGTACGAGCACGTGTTCCTTGCGCGCCAGGATCTGGCACAGGCGCAGGTGGACGCGCTGGCGGAAACCGCCACGAAGATCGTCGCCGACCACGGCGGCAAGGTCGTGAAGACCGAGACCTGGGGTCTGCGTTCGCTGGCCTATCGCATCGCGAAGAACCGCAAGGCGCATTACGTGATGCTCGAGATCGACGCGCCGGGCGATACCGTCGCAGAGCTGGAGCGTCAGACCGGGATCAACGAAGACATCATCCGCTACATGACCGTGCGCGTCGATGGCCACGAGGCCGGCCCGTCGGTGATGATGCGCAAGCAGGAGCGCGACCGCGAGCGTCGCAGCGACCGCGAGGGTGGCCGTGAGGGCGGCCGTGGTGATCGCCCCGATCGTGGCCCCCGTCGTGACCGTGAAGAGGAGGCCGCATAATGGCACGTCCGTTTTTCCGCCGCCGCAAGTCGTGCCCGTTCAGCGCCAAGGATGCGCCCCGGATCGACTATAAGGACGTCCGCCTGCTGCAGGGCTTCGTGTCCGAGCGCGGCAAGATCGTGCCCTCGCGCATCACCAGCGTGTCGGCCAAGAAGCAGCGCGAACTCGCCCAGGCGATCAAGCGCGCGCGTCACCTGGGGCTGCTGCCCTACGTCGTGAAGTAAGGAGAAGGGCAGATGGACGTCATTCTGCTTGAGCGCGTCGAGAAGCTCGGCGCCATCGGCGACGTCGTGACCGTCAAGAACGGCTACGCGCGCAACTTCCTCCTGCCGCGCAAGAAGGCTCTTCGCGCGAACGAGGCGAACA
>CAJYKB010000058.1 GCA_913774925.1 uncultured Sphingomonas sp.
GGCGGCATAGCCGCCTGACGCCGTCGACCCGGCCGGCCTCGCTCACGCGAGGACCGACCGCGCGGCTTCGCCGCGACGGGTTTGGCAAGGCGGGAGCGTCCATTCCTTCGTCACCCCGGACTTGTTCCGGGGTCCACCGATCCGCACACCTGTCAGCAGCAAGATACGCGGAACCGTGGATGCCGGAACAAGTCCGGCATGACGGAGGGGGGAGCGTCGCGCGCCTAATCACGCCCTCACCTTGGGCTTGTCCCGGGGTTCAGGGTTCCACAGACCTAACGACCGCGAGACCGGCGGCACCGTGGATGCCGGGACGAGCCCGGCATGACAGGACGTCAGCCTTCCGCTTCGTCCCCGCCCTCAACCTCGGCGCCGCGCTCGAACCAGGCCTCGACCTCGCCGGTCAGCTTGATCGTCAGCGGGCGGCCGCGGCGGTCGACCTTCTTGCCGAGCGCGACGCGGATCCAGCCTTCGGAGATGCTGTATTCCTCGACGTCCTTGCGCTCGACACCCTTGAAGCGGATGCCGACGCCGCGCTCCAGCGCGGGCTGGTCGAAGTACGGGCTCGACGGATCGATCGAGAGATGGTCGGGAGGGGTATCGCTCATGGCGCGCGGCCATGCCGCAATTGGCGCGCGCGGGCCACAAAAAACGGCGCGGGGAGCGATCCCCGCGCCGTCATCCGCTTACCAGCCGTAGCCGTTGTTGTAGCCGTAATAGCCGCGCGGCTGGTTATAATAGCCGCGATACGGATCGCGATAGTAATCGCGGTACACCACCGGGGGCGGCGGCGCGTAATAGCGCTCGCGATAGACCACGCGCGGCGGCGGCGCGTAATAGCGGTCGTCGTAATAGCCGCGGTCGTAATAGCGGTCGCGGCTGCTCGACGCGATCGCCGCGCCCAGCCCCAGTCCGATCACGCCACCGATGATCGCGCCCGCCGCGGTATCCCCGCCGCGATCGCGACGCCAGTACCGCTGCGCCTCCGCCGGTGCGGCGGTGGCGAGCACGCTGGCCGCCAGCGTGGCGCCCAGAACGGCCTTCTTGCCCATACCCATCATGTCGGAATACTCCTTCCGTTACGCAGGGTTCGCACACGGGTTGAACGCAACCGCTGCGATCCTGTTTCCGTCCCTACGCGAGTCGCGCTGAACGGGTGCGGAATGGGACGTTCATGGCGGGTTTATCTCGAGGTGCGTTTCCCCGGAATTTGCCAGCCGAAAGCTCTCATCGCGAACCCGGAGTCACGATCGCTTCATCTCGGCTTAATGTAAGCATTTCTGTTAGTCATTCCCGAGAGCGTCATCGTCCAATACTGATACAAAAGGCCGCCATGCCGCCGAGAAGGCCATTTATGCCCGGGAATATACTCTTCATCGATTGCGTTATCGGCACGGTGTCACCCGATGGGGCGCATCAGGTCTGTTAACGCAAGTATGGGGTTTTCAGAGATGGCAGGATTGGTCGACGGGGTGAAGACGCGCGCCGATAAATATGGCATCGTGCAGGGCAACGGTGGAGCGACGGACAAGATCGCGGGGAGTGCTGCGAAGGACATTCTTCAGGGCCATGCCGCGTTCAATCAATATTATGGCGGCGACGGCAACGACACCTTCAAACTGGTGGCGAAATGGGCCAACAGCTCGGGAGCGCACCAGGGGCAGTCGCTGAAGTTCGCCGATCAGTTCGCGTACATCAGCGATTTTGCCGGTGCCGGCGTGGCTGGCGGTGATTTCATCGCGTTTGACGGCTTCAAGGGCAGCACGCTCAAGATGGAGCATGTGGGCTCCACCGATGCCAAGGGCCACACGCTGTATTATTATTCGGTCGAAGACCTGTCCGGGCACACGTTCAATTTCACGATCAACTCGTTGACCGGCAAGGCGCTGGGCAAGGGCGACTTCGGATTCTATTGATCGCGCCGAAGAGCGTACCGCGGTGGAGTGACCCTCCCCCGCGGTCGCCTGCACTTGCGAGATCGTAAGGTCGGGCACCACCGATCATACCGAAGGCTGCCCGAGCAGGGTTGGCCCGCTCGCGCCCCAGACATTTCGGCTCACACAGGCGCGGCGTCCGCCCCTGCCCCATAATGGTGCCAGGTGAAGATCGCCGCCGCCCCGCGATACGGCCGCCACGCCTCCGCCAGTTCGCGGGTCAGCTTCTCGCTCGGGCGCGCATCGTGGCCCAGGATGCGGCCGACCTCGATCTGTACCGCCAGGTCGCCGGCGGGCCAGATGTCGGGGCGCCCTTCCGCGAAGAGCAGATACACCTCCGCCGACCAGCGGCCGATGCCCTTGACGCGGACCAGTTGCGCGATCGCTTCCTCGTCGTCCTCGGACAGCGCGTCCAAGTCGAGGCGGCCGCTCGTCACCTCCTCCGCCAGGCTGCGCGCATAGCCGGTCTTCTGGCGCGAAAAGCCGCACGCGCGCAGCATGTCGTCGTCGAGCCGCTGGACCAGCGCCGGGTCGGTGGCGTCGCCCAGCGCCTCCAGCTTGCGCCAGACGGCGTCGGCCGCCTTCACGCTCACCTGCTGCCCGACGATAGTGCGCAGCAACGTCGCATAACCGCGTGCGCGGATGCGCGGGGCAGGATAGCCGACCCGCTCCAGCGCCGCGGCGAAGGCGGGCTCGCGCGCGGCGAGCGCGTCGAGGTGCGCGTTCAGATCCTGCGCGTTCAGCCCCATTGCACGCGGCCCGCGCAGGCGGCATGGGGAAAGCGACTTTTCGGGGAGACAATCATGCCCAAGCTTATCGTCGTCACGCGTGAGGGGGAAGAACGCGAAATCGACGGCGACGCCGGTCTGTCGGTGATGGAGGTCATCCGCGACGCCGGTATCGACGAGATCCTGGCGCTGTGCGGTGGCTGCTGCAGCTGCGCGACCTGCCACATCCACGTCGACCCCGCGTTCGTCGACAAGCTGCCGCCGATCAGCGAGGACGAGAACGACCTGCTCGATTCGTCCGCCGACCGCGATGCGACGTCGCGCCTGTCGTGCCAGGTCGAGTTCAGCGACGCGCTGGACGGGATGAAGATCCGCATCGCCGCGGAGGATTGAGGGGCTTACCCGACGAACCACGTCACCCCGGACTTGTTCCGGGGTCCAATCTTCCGCGAAGCCAGAAGCCGCGAGGCACGTGGAGGGGTGGATGCCGGAACACGTCCGGCATGACGGGGAGGGTGGGGCCTACCCCCGCGCCGCCACCGCGTAGAGCGCGATCGCGGCGGCGTTGGAGACGTTAATGCTCTCCACCTTGCCCGAGATCGGCAGCTTCGCCAGCTCGTCGCAATGCGCCTCGGTATTCTGGCGCATCCCCTCGCCCTCCGCGCCCAGCACGACCGCGATGCGCTGCGTCCCCATCGCCTGCGCCAGCGTCTGCGATGCATGGCCGGTGAGGCCGATCCGCCAGAACCCTGCCTCGCCGATCTCGTCCAGCGCACGCGCCAGATTGACCACGCGCACCCACGGCACCGTCTCCAGCGCACCCGAGGCGGCCCGCGCCAGCGACCCCGATTCGGGTGGCGAGTGGCGGTCCTGCGTGATGATCCCCAGCGCATCGAACGCCGCGGCGGAGCGCAGGATCGCCCCGACGTTGTGCGGATCGGTCACCTGATCGAGGATCACCAGCGGGCGCTGGTCCCCCTGCCCCTGATCGAGCAAATCGCCCAGCCACACATCCTCGAGCGGATCGACCTCCGCCACCAGCCCCTGATGCGGTGCGTCGGACGGCACCAGACGGCCCAGGTCGGGCGCCTCGGCATAGACGACCGGCAGCACCGGCGGCAGGTCGAGCGCGGCCAGCGCCTCGCGCGTGCCCCAGATCTTGCGCACGACGCGCTCGGGGTTGGCCAGTGCGGCGGTCACCGCATGGCGGCCCCACAGGCGGGGTCGGTTGCCCTGCGTCTGGCTGGGGCGGTGTCCACGGCGTGCCATCAATCGTCGTCCTTCGGATAGGCATAGGGGTCGCTCACCACCGGCTGGGTCGGCAGGACCCCGCGCGGCAGCGGCTGTTCGGCATTGGCGGCGTTGAGCAGGAACGAGGCGAGGATCGTCGCCCCCTGCCGCATGTCGTCCGCCTTCAGGTGATCGAACGTATCGATGCTGCTGTGATGCACCCGCGTCTCATAGTCGAGCGGATCCTGGATGAACTGGAATCCCGGCACGCCGACCGACTGCATAAAGACATGGTCGGTGCCGCCGGTCGGCATCATCGACACCTCCGTCATCCCCATCGCGCGGAACGGCGCCATCCACTCCTGGAAGATCGGCACCACCGACGGATTGCCCTCGGCATAGATACCGCGCAGCTTGCCCGAGCCGTTGTCGATGTTGAAATAGGCGGCCAGCTGCCCCCATTCGGCCTGCGGCACGACCGGATAGCGCGTCGGGAAGCTGTAATATTTCTCGTCGCCGCGCCCGCCGGCGGTGGCGGTGACGCCGCCGCGGGTGGCGAGATGCCGCTCCGTGTAATTGAGCGAGCCGAGCAGCCCCTGCTCCTCCCCGGTCCACAGCGCGAAGCGGATGCTGCGCTTCGGCCGGATGCCGGTCTTCGCGAGGATGCGTGCCGCCTCCATCACCATCGCCGAGCCCGCGGCATTGTCCGCCGCCCCGTCGCCCGCGACCCAGCTGTCGAGATGCGCGCCGGCCATGACATAGCCCGCCTTCGCATCGGTGCCGGGGATTTCGGCGATGACGTTATAGGCGTTCATGTCGCTGTCGTCGAAGCGGACGTCGCTGACGATCTCCAGCGTCGGTGCGGGGCCGGTCTTCGCCAGCCGTGCGAGGCGGCGATAATCCTCCGCCGCGATCTGCACCGCGGGCAGCGCGGGCGTCTCGTCCTTGCCGAACAGATAGCCCTCGCCGTGCAGCAGCTTGCCGTCGCGATACGACATGGTCGCCTGCGCCACCGCGCCCTCCGCCTTGAGGAAAGCGTCGAGCTGCGCGGCGAAGCGCACCCGCTTCAGCCGGCGGTCGAGCGCACCCGGATCGTACGTCGGCTGGCGATAGCCGTCCTCCTTCGCCAGATCGGCGTCGCTCAGCCGCTGGAACGGCGCCTCGTTCGGCTCCGATCCGCTGTCGGGCCGGGTGACCATCACGATCTTGCCCGCGAGCTTGCCGCGCCATTTGGCGAAGTCCGCTTCCTTGCTCATCGGCGCGACGATCACCGGCGCGGTCAGCGTACCGTTGGTCGCGGGCGTCCAGGCGACGGGGATCGCGGTCAGCTGGATCGGGCGCGGGGTCACCATCCGCACGCTCGACCGCTCGATCCACCAGCCGCGCCCGAACGGCACCGGCTCCTTGTGCACCTTCAGCCCCCATTCGGCGAACCGCGCCTGCGTCCAGCCTTCCGCCGCGCGGGCCTGTGGCGAGTTCGTCAATCGCGGGCCGATGACATCGGTCAGATGCTGCGCGATCGGCATCACCTCGCTGTGGTTCATCCCCTGGTCGATGATGCGGTTGGTCGCGGACGCGGCCGGTGCGCGCTGCGCCGCGGCGGGCGGAACGACGAGGGCGGCCGCGGCGACGGCGGCGAGAAGTATGTGGCGCATAAGGTCGCGAATTCTCCGGCGACGTCACGTCGCGTGGGGGTGGACGCTATGCGGCGACATCGCCGCGCGCAAGCATGTGCGAATTGGCGTACGGATGGCGTTGACACGGCTCCGCCGCGCGGGCATTGGGCGCCCTCGCTTTCGGCGAGCGTCATCCGTGGAAGGGTGGCCGAGTGGTTAAAGGCAGCAGACTGTAAATCTGCCCACGCAAGTGTACGCTGGTTCGAATCCAGCCCCTTCCACCATCCCCCGGACACCGGGGCCGCGGCCTGGAGCCGCCTTCTCCATCTCCAATTTTCTCGCCGGGCGCCTTTCCCGGCAAGCATCTCTTGCCGCGATAACTTTTTTTACGAAAATGCCGCGTGATTACCCACTTTGGCCACCATAGGCCGCGGAGGTAAAACGTCTTTAATCAGCCTGCCGCTAATCCACATCACATATGAAAGGTGGACGCGGGTGCTAATCGAAATCGACACCAAGGATGCCCGGCTCGGCATGTATGTGCATGCGGTTGAAGGCGGCTGGCTCGCCAGCCCGTTCTGGCGCTCGCATCTGGTGCTGTCCAAGCAGTCGGAAGTCACCAAGCTGGTGAAGGCAGGGATCGCCAGGATCACGATCGATACCTCCAAGGGGGTCGGACCGGCGCACTCCGTGCCATCCCCGCAGACCGTCGCAGAGGCACCGGTCGCCGAGGAACGACGCATCGCGGACGTCGGCGCTCCCGATAACGGCCCCGAACGGCGCCAGCGCAAGCGCGGCAACAACGAACTGGATCGCGCGCGGGAGACGGTCGAGCGCTCCAAGGAAGCGGTATCGCGCATGTTCGCCGAGGTGCGCATGGGCAACGCCGTGGACGCCGCCGACGTATCGCCGCTGGTCGACGAGATCGCCGAGTCGGTGGCACGCGACGCCACCGCGATGCTCAAGGTCACGCGGCTGAAGAACAAGGACGAATACACCTATCTGCATTCGGTCGCGGTGTGCGCGCTGATGATCAACTTCGCACGGCGGCTGAACCTGCCGGAGGAGGAGGTTCGCGACCTGGGCATGGCGGGGCTGCTCCACGATATCGGCAAGATGTCCGTGCCGAGCGCGCTGCTGGACAAGCCCGGCGCGCTGGAACCGGGCGAGCGGACCGTGGTGCAGAGCCACCCCGTCAAGGGCCACCAGCTGCTGAGCGAGAGCGACAACATCTCGTCCGCGGTGCTCGACGTCTGCCTCCACCACCACGAGCGCGTCGACGGGACCGGCTATCCCGAGCGGCTGACCGGCGAACAGCTAAGCCTGCACGCGCGGATGAGCGCGATCTGCGACGTCTATGACGCGGTCACGTCCAACCGCCCCTACAAGCGCCCGTGGTCGCCCAGCGAGGCGCTGGCGCGGATGCGGTCGTGGGAGGGGCATTTCGATCCTGCGCTGTTCGCGATCTTCATCGAGAGCATCGGCATCTATCCCGTCGGCGGGCTGGTGCGGATGGGTGACAACACGCTCGCCATCGTCCTGACCGCGAACGACGAGGATCCGACCGCCCCGCGCGTGCGCTGCTTCTACGACATCCCGGCGCAGGCCATGCTGCCGCATCGCGACATCGCCACCGGCGGCGGCGCACCGCACCGCACGATCCTGCGGTCAGAGCGCGGCGAACACTGGTTCGGCGACAATTGGAGCGCCATCCATGCGCGAGTCGAGCACGAGACGGCCGACGCCGCACCACCGCGCCGCGTCGCGGCGGGGGGCTGAGACGATGCCGCGCACCGCTGCCCGCACGGCCGCCCTGCATCAACGCATGCTGGGGTGGCTCCAGGCCGATCCGGGCAGGACCGCCCCGCCCCCGGCCCCGGCCACGCCCGCGACCACGCCGGAACAGACCCGCACCGCCACCCGGCGCCAGCTATACCGTGACGTGGGCGAGTTCCTGTTCTCCAACGGCCTGGAACCTACCCCACGCAACTTCATGGTCGCGCACGCCTATCTCTCCGGCGAGGATTGGGAGGTCGCGCGCGCCGTTTCGACGCACCTGCGCTCGGGCTCGCCGTTGTCCGACGGCAAGGTGAGCCAGATCGTGGAGCAGCGGCGCACCTCCGACCTTACGCCGGAGCGGCTCGCCACGCTCGCGAACCATCTGGAGGCACGGCTGAACGACTGCGTCAGCGCGGTCGACACCACGCGCGACTCGGCGGCTGAGTTCGGCTCCGCGCTGAACGAGGAGGCGCAGAACCTGGCCAGCGACCCGGTCGGCACACTGCACCGCGTCATCTCACTGACGCGCGACGCGGTGGAGACGACGCGACTGGCGGAGCTTCAACTGCACAAGACCCGGCAGGAGGCGGCGACGCTGCGCAATGAGCTGCAGCAGGCACGTCGCGCGGCCGAGCACGACCATCTGACCGGCCTGCCCAACCGTCGCCGGTTCGAGGCGCAGCTATCCGAGGTGATCGGGCGCGAGAAGGCGACCACCGCGACCGTCGCGATCTGCGACATCGACGACTTCAAGCAGGTGAACGACTGCCACGGTCACTCCGCCGGCGACCGCGTCCTGCGCTTCGTCGCCGACTTCCTGCGTACCCATCTGGGGCGCGGGGCGATGGTGGCCCGCTACGGCGGGGAGGAGTTCGCCTGCCTGTTCGAGGGCGAAACACCGCACGGCGCACGCGCCGCACTCGACGCCGTGCGGGAGAAGCTGGCCACCCGGTCGCTCGTCAACCAGGAGACGGGCATGCCGATCGGCGCGATCACCTTCTCCGCCGGGGTCGCGCCGATCCTGGACGGCGATGCCCATGCCGCGATGCAGGACGCCGATGCGGCGCTCTACACCGCCAAGCGCAACGGCAAGGACGCGGTCGTGGTGGCGCGCGGCTGAGGTCTAGCGCGCCGCGGCGTCCGCGACGCCGGCCCAGGCGGCGATCTCCGCGTCCATGTGGCGCGCGACCGTCAGGTCGCCGGCGCGCGCCTGGTCGACGTCGATCGTCGCCTCCCCCGCCCATTCCCACGTCGCGTTGCCCGACAGCGTCACCATCGCATCGCGCTCCGCCCGCGCGCGGACCAGCCCGCCGCGGTTCAGCACCGTGACCTCGCACCCGAACGCGACCCGGCCGTCGAGGCAGGCCGCATAGGTGGACGCCGCCATCGCGCTGCCGCAGCTGTCGGTCAGCCCGACCCCGCGTTCGAAGGTGCGCACGAACAGGCGATCCGCGGCGTGCACCTCGACGAAGGACACGTTGGCGCGGTGTGGCAACCAGTCGGGCGCGGCTTCGCAGATCGTGCCCAGGCGCACCAGTTCATCCTCATCGACGCGATCGACGAACGTCACCAGATGCGGATTCGGGATCGCCACCGCGGTGAAGGCGCGCGCTGCGTCGAGCGGAGGCACCCGCGCCGCGACGATCTGCTCCGCGCCCACCGTCAGCGGCCATGCCGCCACGTCGAGCGTCGCCGGGCCGGCGGTTTCGGTGACGGTATAGACGCCGGGAGCGAGGTCGGGCGCGCGCGCCACGGTCGCCACGCTGGTCTTCAACCGCACAGTGGCATGGTCGAGCCCTAGCGCCTCGAACCCCGCCCGCGCGACACAGCGAAGGCCATTGAGGCACGTCTCGGCCTCGCTGCCGTCGCTGTTGAACATCCGCATCCCGAACGCCGCGGCCTCGTCGCCCGCGGTCAGCACCAGCAACCCGTCGCCGCCGACCGGACCCGCGCGGTCCGCCAGCGCGCGCGCCACCTGCCCCCATTGCGCATCGGACAGGTCGAGCGCGCGACCGTCGACCAGCGGGAAGTCGTTGCCGGATCCGTGGCATTTGATGAAGGACAATCGCATCGCGCGTTCCTGCGCCCCCGCCCGGCGCAGGGCAAGCGCGTTCACGGCAGCCGGTAATGATCCGCCAGCCGGTCGAGCGCGAGCGTCAATACCAGGCGGCCGCTGCGCGCGGGCCAGCCGAGCGCGCGCTCGCTCTCCGGCAAGGCCTCGCCCGCGCATACCGTCCGCCACAACACGTCGTTCAGCCCGCGACCCACCGCACCGACGGCGGCGTCGAAGCGCCGCTTGGCCGCCAATTGCGCCTCCGCCGGGGACAGGCCGGGCGCGCCGCCGCCATCGACCCGCGGCGTCCAGCGCATCGTGACCGATGGCGCCAGCTGCGCGCGCTCGTAATCGGCGCGCAGCCGCTCCCCCGCCTCCGACTGCCGCCGCGTGACCAGCCCGCGCGACGCGAGCCAAGACAGCGGCGACTCTCGCCGGTTGACCGTCACCGTCCGCCCGCGCGCGCCGTCGCGCCCCGCCGCACCCTCTATCGTTCGCTCCACCAGCTCGCGCATGACCGACTCCGTTTCCGTTGCGAACGGATGGGCTGTCAGTTGTTGGATCGTGTAGGACAGCGGCGATTTCATCGGCTCACCATTCCGCCGACCGCGTCGTCCGACCAGATGCGCCGTACGGGGGCGGATCATCGCGCTCGACGTCCACGACGGCAATGAAAGGCTATGATGGTGGGCGCTGACGGGTTCGAACCGCCGACCTACTCGGTGTAAACGAGCCGCTCTACCAGCTGAGCTAAGCGCCCGACGGCAGTGCCATCGCGATACAGACCCTGTAACGTGCCGGCGCTGGCGATCAAGGGGCGTCTACACCAGCGGCAGACGCGCCTCCGCCAGCGCCGCGACATAGCGCTCCATCGCGATCGCGGCCTCGTCGCTCAGCGCGATGAAGGCGCGGCGGCGATCGTCGGGATCGGGCGCGCGCTCCAGCAGGCCCGCCGCGGTCAGCTTCGCGATCCAGCGGAGCGCCGTCGTCGGCGCGACCGCCGCCGCAATGCACAGGCTGGACACCGATACGCGCATCCCCTCCAGCCGGGCGGCGAACAGGTCGAGCAGCATGTCCCACGCGGGATCCTCGAACAGCGTCGCACCGAAGAAGCGGTCGCGCAGCCGCCGTGCGCGCAGCACGTCGCGCACCGCATTCGCGGCGGGCAGCGCGCGTGGCGCGTCGCCGCCCGCCCCGAAGGTGACGTGACGATCGCGTGCGCCGCCGGCGCCGGGCCTGTCGCGCCGCGCGATCCGTGCCAGCAGGGCGGCGATCCGCGCCACCTCGGCATGAAGCCGCGCCTGCCGCTCCGCCTCGTCGTCGCCGCTGGCGATACGGCCGTCGTCGCGCGCCGCCGCCATCGCGAGCGCGCTGATCCACTCCGCCTGATCGGGATCGCACAGCAGTTGCACCCCGGGCAGGTCGCCCGGCAGCGCCGCGACGACCGGGTCGATCTGCGCCACCGTCATCGCCACGACGATGCGGCATCCGCGCGACAGCGCCGTCGGCACCAGCGCGTCGATGACGTCCTGGACCGCCGCTTCGTCCGCGCCGTCGAGCGCCAGGATGACGACCGGCGCGACGGCGTCTCCCAGCGCCGCCTCCGCCCCCGGCAGCGATACGTCCGCCACCAGCGTGCCGTCGACAAGCGCCACCGCCTCCCGCGCGGCAAGCGCGCCTGCCCCGCCCGTACCGACGAGCAGGAAGCGGGCGCCGGCGGCGTCCTCGAGTCCGAACCGTGCTGCGGGCATGTCAGTCGATCGACTTGACGATGTCTTCGACCATCTTCTTCGCGTCGGCGAGGAGCATCATGGTATTGTCCATGTAGAAGACGTCGTTGTCGACGCCGGCATAGCCCACGCCCCCCATGCTACGCTTCACGAACAGCACCGTCTTCGCCTTCTCCACGTCGAGTACCGGCATGCCGTAGATCGGCGACGACTTGTCGGTCTTCGCCGCGGGGTTGGTCACGTCGTTGGCGCCGATGACGAAGGCGACGTCGGTCTGCGCGAACTCGCTGTTGATGTCCTCCAGCTCGAACACCTCGTCATAGGGCACGTTCGCCTCGGCCAGCAGCACGTTCATGTGCCCGGGCATGCGGCCGGCGACCGGGTGGATCGCATATTTCACGCGGACGCCATGCTCCTTCAGCTTGTCGCCCATCTCGCGCAGCACGTGCTGCGCCTGCGCCACCGCCATGCCGTAGCCCGGCACGATGATGACCTGTTCGGCCTGCGTCATCAGGAAGGCGGCGTCCTCAGCGGAGCCGCGCTTCCACGGGCGGTCGACCTTCGCCGCACCGCTGCCGCCAGCCTCGGGCGCGCTGCCGAAGCCGCCCGCGATCACGCTGATGAAGCTGCGGTTCATCGCGCGGCACATGATGTACGACAGGATCGCGCCCGACGAGCCGACCAGCGCGCCGGTGATGATCATCGCGCTGTTGTGCAGCGTGAACCCCATCGCCGCCGCGGCCCAGCCCGAATAGCTGTTCAGCATGCTGACCACGACCGGCATGTCCGCGCCGCCGATCGGGATGATGAGCAGGAAGCCGATGACGAAGCTGAGCAGCGTGATCGTCCAGAACACCCACGGGCTCTGGTCGAGCGTGAAATAGGCCACCAGCCCCAGGATCGCGGCCAGCACACCCAGGTTGATGACGTGGCGCGCGGGCAGCATGATCGGCGCGCCGCTCATATTGCCGTTCAGCTTCAGGAAGGCGATGACCGAGCCGGAGAAGGTGATCGCGCCGATCGCGACGCCCAGCCCCATCTCGACGCGGCTGACCGGATTGATCGGCCCGACCGCCATGCACGCAGCAGGGTCGCAGGTGTTGAGGAGTTGGGCGATCCCGAACGCGACCGGGTTGAGGTAGGCGGCGCAGGCGACGAGCACCGCGGCGAGGCCGACGAGGCTGTGGAACGCCGCGACGAGCTGTGGCATCGCGGTCATCGCGATGCGTCGCGCCGTCACGATTCCGATCGCCGCGCCCAGCCCGATCGCCGCGAGAATCTCCAGTGCGGCGACCCAGTCCGGGCCCAGGCCATGGCCGCCGTATTCCAGCGTGTCGATCGGCTTTGCCGGGATGTTGGTCACCAGCGTGGTGACGACCGCGATCCCCATGCCGATCATGCCGTAGCGGTTGCCGCGCTGGCTGGTGGTCGGGCTCGACAGCCCGCGCAGCGCCAGGATGAAGCACACCCCCGCCACGAGGTAGGCCAGCGCCACCCAGGGATCGACCGCGACGTGTTCCATTCTATTCCCCCTCGTCACCCCGGCCATGAGCCGGAGTCCCGCTTTATCTGCCCGCGCCCCGGCAGGGAGCGGGTTCCCGGATCAGGTCCGGGGCGACGGTGTCAGTGCTTCGCGGCCGCGGGCCGCTCCTTCTTCTTGTACATCGCCAGCATGCGGTGCGTGACCGCGAAGCCGCCGAAGATGTTGATGCTGGCCAGCACCACCGCCAGCAGGCCGAGCCACTTGCCGCCCGTACTGCCCGCCGCCGCCGACGCGATCAGCGCGCCGACGATGATGACCGACGAGATCGCGTTGGTCACCGCCATCAGCGGGGTGTGCAGCGCGGGCGTGACCGACCAGACGACGTAATAGCCCACGAAGCAGGCCAGCACGAACACCGATAGGATCGAGATGAAGTCCATTTCCGCGTTCCCCCTCAGGCGCCCAGCAGCCGCTGGTTGACGACCTGCCCGCCCTTCGTCAGCCGCACCGCGTCGCCGATCTCCTCGTCCAGCACCGGCTTGCCGGCCTCCTTGTCCCAGAAGGTGGAGAGGAAATTGTAGAGGTTGCGGCTGAACAGCGCGGACGCGTCCGCGGGCAGGCGCCCGGCGACGTTGCGATGCCCGACGATCCTGACGCCGTGGCGCGTCACCACCTCGCCCGCGACCGAGCCCTCGACATTGCCGCCGCTCTCCACCGCCAGGTCGACGATGACGCTGCCCGGGCGCATCGTCGCGATCTGCGCGTCGCTGATGAGGCGCGGAGCCGGGCGGCCCGGGATCAGCGCGGTGGTGATGACGATGTCCTGCTTGGCGATATGCCCCGACACCAGCTCGGCCTGCGCCTGCTGATATTCCGGCGTCATCTCGCCCGCATAGCCGCCCGCGCCCTCGCCCTCGATCCCGGCGACATTCTCGACGAAGATCGGCTTGGCGCCCAGCGACTGGATCTGCTCCTTCGTCGCGGAGCGCACGTCGGTCGCGGACACCTGCGCGCCCAGCCGGCGTGCGGTCGCGATCGCCTGAAGCCCGGCGACGCCGACCCCCATCACGAACGCCTTCGCCGCGCTCACCGTGCCCGCCGCGGTCATCATCATCGGAAACGCGCGGCCATATTCGGCCGCGGCGTCCAGCACCGCCTTGTAGCCCGCCAGGTTCGATTGCGAGCTGAGGATGTCCATCGACTGCGCACGCGTGATGCGCGGCATGAATTCCATCGCCAGCGCCTCATAGCCCGCCTGCGCATAGCCATCGACACGCGCGCGCTCACCGAAGGGATTGAGCCCCGCGACGATCCACGCCCCCGGCGCCACGCCGCCCAGCGACGCGGGGTCCGGCCCCTGCACGCCCAGAACGATGCCCGCACCCGCCAGCGTCGCCGCGCGGTCGCCGACCGCCGCACCCGCCGCGGCATAGTCCGAATCGGCGAAGCTCGCCCCCTCGCCCGCCCCCGCCTCGACCGCGACCTGCGCACCCAAGGCGATGAATTTCTTGACCGTTTCCGGTGTCGCGGCCACCCGGCGTTCGCCGGGCGCCCCCTCCCTCAGGACCGCGATCCGCATCTGTTATGAAATCAGCCAGATGACGAGGAATGCGAGCAGAAAGCACGCGATCGCGCCGTATTTCAGCATCGACAGCATGCTGAAATAGGTTGTTTCGTGCGCCTTGATGTTGGCGTCGGCCATGACGATCCCCTTCTATTCGTGCTACGCTAGAGCCTAAAGACGCCGGATAGGCGAGGCAATATCCCCTGTGCCTCGCTTAAGCCGGCCTTTACCCCCCGTACCTTAGGTGCGGGCCGGAGCCGCGATCGGGCAAACCGGGGGACGAATCGACCAATGACGCGCAACGGCCAACGTCTGCTCATGCTGATCGACGACGATCCCGCGCAGCGCCGCCAGGTCGCCTCCATCGCGGCGCGTGCCGGCTGGCGCTCGATCTTCGCCAATGACGGCGAAATGGCGCTGGCGATGTTCGGCACGCAGGACGGGATGCAGCTGGATGCGATCCTGCTCGATGCCGAATCCGCCGCGAACGGCGACGTGCCCGCCGTCGGCGAAGCGACCGATCCCGCCCCGCTGATCGCGCAACTTCGCGGCTACCGCCCGCAACTGCCGATCCTGCTGCTCGCGTCGGAGGCGTCCGTGGCGCAGGCGGTGGGCGCGATGCGTGCGGGCGCGACCGATTACCTGACCAAGCCGCTGGCGCCGCAGCGGCTGCTGTCGGCGCTGGAAGCGGCCGTCGCCGGCAGCGTCACGGGTGAGCTGCGCCCGCTGACCGAAAAGATCCCGGCGATGCTGGAATTCGACGAGATCGTCGGCTCCGCACCCGAATTCCGCGCCGCGCTGGCGATCGCCGCCAAGGCGGCACGCGCGCGCGTGCCGGTATTGATCGAGGGCGAGAGCGGCGTCGGCAAGGAAGTGGTGGCGGAGGCGATCCACAACGCCAGCCCGCGCGCCAAATCGCCGCGACTGACCGTCAATTGCGCCGCCATCGCCGCCAATCTGATCGAAAGCGAGCTGTTCGGGCACGAGCCGGGCGCGTTCGCGGGCGCCTTCGAGCGCCGCAACGGCAGCTTCGTGATGGCCGATGGCGGCACGCTGTTCCTGGACGAGGTCGATCACCTGTCGCTCGACGCGCAGGCGCAGCTGCTGCGCGTACTTCACACCGGCGAGGTGTTGCCGATGGGCGCGCGCCACCCGCGCGAGGTCGACGTGCGCGTCGTCGCCGCCACCAACAAGCGGCTGCTGGACGAGGTCGCGGCGGGCCGTTTCCGCGAGGATCTCTATTACCGCCTCAACGCGGTCACCGTGACGATCCCGCCGCTGCGCCACCGCAGCGGCGATATCCCCGCGCTCGCCCGCCACCTGCTGGCGCGGATCGCGGGGCAGCCGGGCCTGCGCCAGCTGGGGATCACCGACGACGCGCTGGCGCTGCTGGTCGATTACGACTGGCCCGGCAACGTCCGCCAGCTCCAGAACGCGCTCTTCCGCGCGGCGGTGCTGTGCGAGGGCGACGCGCTGACCCGCGCCGACTTCCCACAACTGGCCGCACTCGGCACGCGGCCGACGACGCGCAGCACGATCGCACCGCCGACGCTGGGTCCGTCCGGCGGGGTGACCCTGTTCAATCCCGACGGCAATATGCGCCCGCTGGAGGAGATCGAGGCCGACGTCATCCGCCTCGCGATCGGTCACTATCGCGGCCGCATGACGGAGGTCGCGCGGCGGCTCGGCATCGGTCGCTCGACACTGTACCGCAAGCTGAGCGAGCTGGGGATCGACAGCGCCGCCTGACGTGGCGCAGAAGGCCGTGCATGACCGGCCTTCGCGATCGCACGTTCCTCGTCACCGGCGCCGCCTCGGGCATCGGCCTGGCCACCGCGCGACATCTGGCGGATGCGGGTGCGGCGCGGCTGGTGCTGGCCGACGCGGAGGCCGCCGCGCTCGCACGCGTCGACCTGGGCTGCACGATCGACCTGCTGCCCGGCGACGTGCGTGACGAACGCTTCTGGGACGATGCCGCGGCAGTGCTCGCGGGGATCGACGGCGCGGTCGTCAACGCCGGCGTCGCCGGCGCCGGCGCGATCGCCGAGCTGGCGCTCGACGAATGGCGGCGCATCCTGTCGGTCAATCTGGACGGCGCGTTTTTGACGCTGCGCGCGGTGATGCGCGCGCTGAAGGGGCGCAGCGGCGCGATCGTCACCGTCGCCTCCGCGGCGGGCGTGAAGGCGGAGCCGGGCGTGGCGGCCTACGGCGCGTCCAAGGCGGGGCTGATCCAGTTGACCAGGGTCGCCGCCAAGGAGGGGGCGGCCAGCGGCGTTCGCGTCAACGCGATCGCACCGGCGGGTGTCGAGACGCCGGTATGGGACGCGGTGCCGATGTTCGCGGACCGCGCCGCCGCGATCGGGCGCGATGCCGCCTTCGCAGAGCTGGCGGCGATGGCGACCCCGCTGGGTCGCTACGCCAAGCCCGAGGAGATCGCGGCGCAGATCGCGTTCCTGCTGTCGGATGCCGCAGCGACGATCACCGGCAGCGTGCTGGCCAGCGACGGCGGCTACACGCTGTAACTACCACAGCACACCCTTCACCGGCTGGACCGGCTCCGGCGGGGTATCGCCGATCGACTGGAGCAGGTCGATCTCGATCGTTCGGCACATCGCATTGAGCGGCAGGTCGTGCACCGTATTGGCGAACGGGTCGACCAGATCGTCGCCGATCGCCAGCACCGCCAGGAACATCAGCCCCGCGACCGTCGACCCCAGCGGCGTTGCGAAGCCCAGCGTCTCGACCAGCCCGATCGGCAGGAAGATGCAGAACATGTGCGTGAAGATCGTCGGGAAGAAGCGGTACTGGTTGGGCAGCGGCGTGTTTTTCAGCCGCTCCATGCCGCCCTGCGCGTTGGCGATATCGACCAGGATACCCTCCATCGCACTCTGCTGGATGGTGTCGATCCACCCTTTTTCGCGCGCGATGTTGATACGACGACCGGTGCCGTCGACGATGCCGTTGGCGATATTGACGCGGGCCAGCGCGAAATCCGCCTCTCCCTTCGACAGGAAGCGCAGCACCTCCTGATCCGCGGGCTGGCGCCGCAGCTGGCAGCGCAGCGCATTCACATAGGCGACCTGACGCAGGACGATCGTCCGCTTCAGGTCGGTCGCGTCGGGGTCGGGCAGGAAGTTGCGCGCCTGACGCGCCAGATTGCGGCTGGCGTTGATCATCAGCCCCCATAGCGACCGCCCCTCCCACCAGCGTTGGTAGGCGGAATTGCTGCGGAAGCCGAGGAACAGTGCCAGCGCGGAGCCGAACAGCGTCAGCGGCAGCGACGGCGCCTTGAACGGCAGGACGTAGTACGTGACGGTGACGATCACGTCCCAGACGAACAGCACGGTCAGCGGCAGCCAGACCTCGCGCATGACCTGGGTGAAACGGGGGGTGGATGTGACGATCATGTGCCCGCTAACGCACATTCGTGTTTCGCGTTGCGTAGGCGAAACGTTTCGATGTGTGTCCGGCTACGACGTCAGCGCGCGATCGCGCAGCCCGCGCCACACCCGCAGCGCCTGTACCGTCGCCGCTACGTCGTGGACCCGCAGCAGCTGGACGCCTGCCTGCGCCCCCGCCACCGCCAGCGCCACGGAGCCGCCCAGTCGCTCGCCGACGGGCGCTTCGTTGTCGAGCGCGCCGATCATCCGCTTTCGGCTGGCGCCCAGCATGATCGGGCAGCCCAGGCCGTGGAACAGCGGCAGCGCGTTCACCAGCGCCAGATTGTCGGCCAGCGACTTGCCGAAGCCGATGCCGGGGTCCACCATGATGCGTGCGCGGTCGACGCCGGCCGCGACCACCGCCTCGACCCGCGCCTCCAGCCAGTCGAACACCTCGGTCGCGACGTTGCGATAGGTTGGGCGACCGTGCCCGCCCGCCTTGGGATCGGGCGAGTGCATCAGCACCACCGGCGCGCCGCTGCGTGCGACGATCTCCAGCGCGCGCTCGTCCCACAGCAAGGCGGACACGTCGTTGACGATCCCCGCCCCGGCGGCGAGCGAGGCCTCCATCACCGGCGCCTTGCGCGTGTCGATCGAGACGAGCGCGCCCGCGCGCGCCAGCCGCTCCACGACGGGCGCGGCGCGGCGTGCCTCGTCCTCTTCCCAGACCAGCGCCGCGCCGGGGCGGGTCGATTCGGCACCGACGTCGATCACCGCGGCACCCGCCCCGGCCATCGCCATCCCCGCCGCCGCCGCGCCCGCGGGATCGTCGACATGCGCGCCGCCGTCGGAGAAGCTGTCCGGCGTGACGTTCAGGATGCCCGCGACCGCTGGCTGGTCGAAGCGCAGCGTGCGCTCGCCCAGCACCCATGGCGCGCGCGGCGCGGTGATGCGCGCGTGAAGCGCGGCGGCACGCTCGCCCAGCGACGCGATATCGGCGACGGGGACGATATGGCGGGCGTCGCCTTCGATCACCTCATAGGCGGCGAACCACTGCATACCTTCGGCCAGCCGCGCGACATGGCCGTCGGGGTAGGCGAAGGGCGCATCGGCGAAGTGGATCGGGCGCAGGTGCATCGGTCTTCTCCCCCCTCCCTTTCAAGGGAGGGGCCGGGGGTGGGTGGCGTGCTCGCCATACGGTCGCGCGGCGTTCTTGCGGCGCCGTATCACCCGGCCTCCACCCACCCCAACCCCTCCCTTGAAAGGGAGGGGCCAGGAAGGTCACGGCTGCGTCGCGAGCAGGTAGGTCTGGCGCAGCGTGTCGATCGGCTTCAGCGTGCCCTCACCCTCATGGTGCCAGAAGGTCCAGCCGTTGCACGCCGGCGCGCCCTGCAGCGTCGCGCCCAGCTTGTGGATCGATCCCGTCGCGCCACACGGCGACGCCAGCGATCCGTCCGCGCGCACCGTCGCACGGAAACGCCGCTTGGCGTCCCTCAGCACGTCGCCCGGGGTCAGATAGCCGTTCTCCACCAGCACGCCGAACGCGACCTTGGGCTGTGCGCGCGGGCTCTGCATCGTCGACAGCGCGGATTCGTCTAGCGGCAGCGCGGCGGCGATCCGCTCCTGCGCGGCCTCGATATAATCCGCCTCGCGCTCGATCCCGATCCACCGCCTCCCCAGCCGCTTCGCCACCGCACCCGTCGTGCCCGTGCCGAAGAACGGGTCGAGCACCACGTCGCCCGGCTTCGTGCAGGCCAGCAGGATGCGGTACAGCAGCGCCTCCGGCTTCTGCGTCGGGTGGACCTTCACCCCGCCCTTCTTCAGCCGCTCGCCCCCGCCGCAGATCGGGAACTCCCAGTCGGAGCGCATCTGGATCTCGTCGTTCAGCGTCTTCATGCTGCGATAGTTGAAGGTGTATTTCGCCTTCTCGCCCTTCGACGCCCAGATCAGCGTCTCGTGCGCGTTGGTGAAGCGGGTGCCGCGGAAGTTCGGCATCGGGTTGGCCTTGCGCCACACGATGTCGTTCAGGATCCAATAGCCCAGATCCTGCACCGCCGCGCCGACGCGGAAGATGTTGTGATAGCTGCCGATCACCCAGATCGTGCCGTCGTCCTTCAGGATGCGGTGCGCCTCCGCCAGCCAGGCGCGGGTGAAGGCGTCATACTGCTGGAAGGTGTCGAACTTGTCCCAGTCGTCGGTCACCGCATCGACATGACTGCCGTCGGGCCGGAACAGCTCGCCGCCGAGTTGCAGGTTGTACGGCGGATCGGCGAAGATCATGTCCACCGACTTCGCCGGCAGCGCCTTCATCGTGGCGATGCAATCGCCCGCGATGATACGGTCGAGCGCCAGCGGCAGCGGCGCTTCCGCCGGCTTGGCCGCGCGCGATGCCCGCGCGATCTTCTCGATCACCCCCATGTCATTCCCCCGCTTTCGAGGGGCCAGAAGCGCGGAAAGCACGGACTCCGTCAAGCGAATGTTGGTTAACGCGACTCGCCCGAAAACCGTTGAGGATGCGGAACATTTCGTGGACGGGACCAGATATTGAGTCTCCCCGACTCACCGGACTCAACCGATAGCGTGTTGCGCGAAAGACTCAGCGGCGGGCGGTTCGTCGCGAAAGAGGTCGAACTGTGCGACGGGCGCGAAGCTGCGGCGGTGGAGCGGCGTGGGCCCATGCTCGCGCAGCGCCCTCAGGTGCGCGGCGCTGCCATAGCCCTTGTTGCGCTCCCACGCGTAGTGCGGGTGCGCCAGCGCGGCCTCTATCATGATCGTGTCGCGCACGTGCTTGGCCACGATCGAGGCGGCGGCGATCGAGCGGCTGATCGCGTCGCCGCCGACGATCGCGGTGGCCGCATAGTCCCAGCGCGGCAGGCGATTGCCGTCGACCAGCACGTGGCCGGGCGGGCAGCCCAGCGCCTGCGCCAGCTGTTCGACCGCCAGCGTCATCGCCTTCATCGTCGCCCAGTGGATGTTGAGCGTGTCGATCTCCGCCGGCTGGACGATGCCGATGCCGACCACGGCGCAGGTGCGCAGTCGCGCGCACAGCCGCGCCCGTTCGCCGGCGGGCAATCGCTTCGAATCGTCGATCCCGCGCGGCACGCCCTTCGCCGGCAGCACCACCGCCGCGGCCACGACCGGCCCCGCCAGCGGCCCCCGCCCCGCCTCGTCCACCCCGGCGACGGGGGGCAGGCACAGGCGCTCGTGCTTCAGGCCGGGCATCGGAACCCCGTCGCATCCTGCTGCCCCATCGGGCCGTGCCCCTGACCCAGCCCGGGCGCACGCTCCAGACTGGCGCGAACGAACGCGATGCCCCATCCGATCGCCTGCGCCATCGCCATCCCGGCGCCCAGGCCCGTGGCGATGGCGCTCGCCAATGTGCAGCCCGTGCCGTGCGTATGTCGCGTATGGATGCGCGGATTCTCCCAGCGCGCGACCTGGCCCGTGGCGTCGAACAACCGGTCGACCACCATCTCCCCCTCCGCGTGACCGCCCTTGACCAGTACCGCGGACGCGCGCGCCAGCAAGGCATCGCGGCCACCCAGCGCGGCGAGTTCGGGCAGGTTGGGCGTCACCAGTGCCGAGCGGGCGATGAGGCTCTCCAGCCCCGCCACCGTGGCGGCATCCGCCAATAAGGATCCGGAGGTGGCGACCATCACCGGATCGACGACGACGGGCACATCGAGCCCGTAGAGCATGTCCGCCACCGCGAGCGCGGTGCCGGCCGAGCCGATCATCCCGATCTTTACCGCATCCACGCCCAAGTCGTCGATCACCGCGCGCATCTGCGCCACGACCATCTCGGTCGGGACCGGATGGACCGACTGTACCCCCAGCGTATTCTGCGCGGTGATTGCGGTGATGGCGGTCATCGCATGCCCGCCCAGCATCGTGACGGTCTTGATATCCGCCTGGATCCCCGCGCCGCCGCCGGAGTCCGACCCGGCGACGATCAGAATGCGGGGGGTCATCCCTTGAAGTGCCGCACGGTCGTGGCCGGATGCCGCCTCAACGCATCGTCCACCCGCGCCGGGCGGTCGAGCATTTCGCCGCCGCAATTGGGACAACGCTCGTCCAGCGCATCCGCGCAATCCGCGCAGAAGGTGCATTCGAACGAGCAGATGAAGGCGCCGCCCTCGTCCGCAGGCAGATCGACGCCGCAGCGTTCGCAATCGGGGCGCATCTCGAGCATCCGCCGCCCATAGCGGGGCGGCGGGCCGGTCACAATCCGGGCCGGGGATGTGCCCGCTACGCCGCCTTGCGCACCGCGTCGCAGATGCGATCGACGATGCGCTCGACCTGCTGGGGGTCGTCGCCCTCGGCCATCACGCGGATCACCGGCTCGGTGCCGGACGGGCGGATGACCAGCCGGCCGGAGCCCGCCAGTTCCGCCTCGGCCTCCGCGATGACCGCCTTGACCGTGTCCGCCTCGAGCGGTTTGCCGCCGACGAAGCGGACGTTCTTGAGGAGTTGCGGCAGCGGCTCGAAGCGGTTGAGCACGCGGCTGGCGGGGGCATCGGCGCGGCAGATTTCGGCGAGCACCTGGAGCGCGGCGACCAGCCCATCGCCGGTGGTCGCATAGTCGGAGAGGATGATGTGCCCCGACTGCTCGCCGCCGACATTGTAACCCCGGGCGCGCATCGCCTCCAGCACATGGCGGTCCCCCACCGCGGTGCGGATCAGCTCCAGCCCCTGCCCCGCGAGATGCCGCTCCAGCCCCAGGTTCGACATCACGGTGGCCACCAGCCCGCCGCCCTGCAAGCGCCCGGCGCGCGCCCAGCCGCCCGCGATCGTCGCCATCACCTGGTCGCCGTCGATCACCTGCCCCCGCTCGTCCACGACGATCAGCCGGTCGGCATCGCCGTCGAGTGCGATGCCGATGTCGGCGCGCACCTCCACCACCTTTGCGGCAAGCGCATGCGGGTGGGTCGAGCCGATCTTGTCGTTGATGTTCAGGCCGTTGGGATTGACGCCGATCTGGACGACGTCGGCACCCAGCTCCCACAAGGCCTCGGGCGCGACCTGATAGGCGGCGCCGTTGGCGCAATCGACCACGACGCGCACGCCGTCGAGCCGCAGGTCGGAGGGAAAGGTCGACTTGGCGAAATGGATATAGCGGCCGCGCGCGTCGTCGATCCGCTTGGCGCGACCGATCTCGCCCGGGGTGGCCAGCGCCACCTCGCCGTCGATCGCGGCCTCGATCGCCAGTTCGTCCTCGTCGGACAGCTTGTAGCCGTCGGGACCGAACAGCTTGATGCCGTTGTCGGCGTACGGGTTGTGGCTGGCGGAGATCATCACGCCCATGTCCGCGCGCATCGACTTCGTCAGCATCGCGACCGCGGGGGTCGGCATCGGCCCCACCAGCGTCACGTCCATGCCGACGCTGGTGAAGCCCGCCTGCAACGCCGATTCGATCATATAGCCCGACAGGCGCGTGTCCTTGCCGATGACGACGCGGTGGCGGTGTTCCCCGCGCAGGAAGTGGCGACCCGCGGCCATGCCGACCTTCATCGCCATCTCCGCGGTCATCGCGCCGCTGTTGGTCAGCCCACGAATGCCGTCGGTGCCGAAATATTTCCTTGCCATGTCGCCGTCCGTTCGCTCCGCTTGTTGCCTGCCGCATAGCGAAGCGCGGATGAAAGGGCGACTACCGGAACATGACGCAGGCGACACGTATTCTCCTCTCGCTGATGGTCGGCATGAGCGCAGGCATCGCGCTGGCGGCCTTCGCACCGGGTGCGGTCGCACGCACCACCGCGGTGGCGGAGCCGATCGGCACCGCGTGGCTCCATGCGTTGCAGATGACGATCGTGCCGCTGGTCGTGTCGCGGCTGGTCACCGGGGTCGCCGCCACCGCGGAGGCGGCGCGCGCCGGGCGGCTCGCGGGGCGCGCGATCGCGCTCTACGTCACCTTGCTGTTCCTTTCCGCGGTGATGGCGGCGCTGCTGACGCCGCTGTTCCTGTCGATCGCGCCGCTGCCCGCCGCATCGGCAGCGGCACTCCGCGCCGCGCTGTCGGGTGCGGAGGCGATTCCGCCGGTCGCGCCGCTGGGCGAATTCTTCGCCGGGATCGTGCCGACCAACATCGTGAAGGCCGCCGCGGCGGATGCGTTCCTGTCGCTCATCATCTTCACGCTGATCTTCGCCTTCGCGATCGCGCGGATCGGCGCGGACGAGCGGGCGCTGATGGTGCGCTTCTTCACCGCGCTGCGCGATACGATGCTGGTGGTGATCGACTGGGTGCTGTGGGTGGCACCGGTCGGCGTCTTCGCGCTGACGCTGGTGGTCGGTGCGCGCGCGGGCACCGGGGCGTTCGGCGCGCTGGTCCACTATATCCTGACCGTATCCGCGGTCGGCATCGCGGTCGCGGCGATGGCCTATCCGCTGGTGATGTTCGGCGCGCGCGTGCCCCTGCGCGCCTTCACCCGCGCCGCGCTGCCGGCGCAGGCGGTCGCGATCAGCACGCAAAGCTCGCTCGCCTCGCTACCCGCGATGCTGGAGGGTGCGCGTACGCTCGGCGTACCGGTGTCGACCGCGGGCGTCACGCTGCCGCTGGCGGTCGCGATCTTTCGCGCCACCGGGCCGGCGATGAACCTGGCGGTCGCGATCTATGTCGCGACCTGGTTCGGCGTGTCGCTGTCCCCGGCCACGCTGGCGATCGGCGTGGTCGTCGCCACGCTCACCTCGCTCGGCTCCGTCAGTCTGCCGGGCACGGTCAGCTATGTCAGCGCGATCGCGCCGATCGCGGGGACGATCGGCGCGCCGCTCGCCCCACTGGGGCTGCTGGTGGCGGTGGAAACCATCCCCGACATCATGCGTACCGTCGGCAACGTCACCATGGATCTGGCGACCACCGCGCTGCTCCGTCGCGGGGGGCCGCGCGACGACGAAGAGGATCACCTGCCATGAAGACACGCACGCTCGGCGACGGCCTGACCGTCAGCGCGCTCGGCATCGGCTGCATGCCGATGGCGGCGGGACGCATCAACTACGGCGCCGCCGACCTAGACGAATCGATCGCGACGATCCACCGCGCGATCGAGCTGGGCGTCACCTTCTTCGACACCGCCGAAGTCTATGGCCCGGAGGAGAACGAGCGGATCGTCGGGCGCGCGATCCGGGGCAAGCGCGACGGCCTGGTCATCGCCACCAAGTTCGGGCTGATCGGCAGCAAGGGGCCGTTCGTTCCCGACAGCACGCCCGACAACATCCGCCGCGCCTGCGACGGATCACTGGAGCGATTGGGTATCGAGACGATCGACCTCTACTATCAGCACCGCGTCGACCCCGACGTGGGGATCGAGGAGGTGATCGGAACGCTGGTCGAGCTGAAGCAGGCCGGCAAGATCCGCCACATCGGCCTGTCGGAGGCCGCCGCCGGCACGCTGCGGCGCGCCTGCGCGGTGCATCCGATCGCCGCGCTCCAGTCCGAATATTCGCTGTGGGAGCGGGATGTGGAGACGGAGATCCTGCCGACCGCGCGCGAGCTGGGGGTCGGCTTCGTTCCCTACAGCCCGCTGGGGCGCGGCTTCCTGACTGGGCAGGTGACCCGGCCCGAGGACATGGAGGAAGGCGACTATCGCCGCAACGACCCGCGCTATCAGCCGGGCAATTTCGAGGCGAATCTGAAGCTGGTGGACGTGGTGAAGGACATCGCCGCCGCGCACGACGCGAGCGCGGCGCAGGTGGCGCTCGCGTGGCTGCTGGCGCAGGACGCCGCGATCGTCCCCATCCCCGGCTCGAAGCGCCGCGTGACGATGGAGGACAGCGTGAAGGCGGCGGAACTGGAGCTGACCGCTGAGGACCTGGCGCGACTCGATGCCGCCGCGCCGCGCGGACAAACCGCTGGCCCGAGGTACGGCGCGGCGCAGCTGAAAATGGTGCGGATCTAACTCGACCAACGGCCGTGGCGACGTTGACGAAGCCGATTGACTTGCGACGCCTTCACGGCTTATTGACACATCTGTCAGTAGGAGCGCGAGTCATGGCACAGCTTCCCCCCTTTCCCGGCACCAGTGGACGGCGAGACTGGCGCACCGCGTTCGACGCGGTCGGCAAGCTCATGGCGAACGGCGACGATACGCAGCAGGTGTTCCGCATCATGCGCGCGCTCAACGTCGGCAACGCGCCGCAGAACTATGCGCGGCTGATCGCGACCGAAGAGGGCGGGCGCATCGCCTACGAGCGTGCCGAGCTGGCGCAGCGTTTCTCCGACCCCGCCTTCGTCGCCTCGTTCGCGCCGGGCACGGTCGGCGCGGCGTATCGCACCTTCCTGGAGACGACGGGATATTCGGCCGACGGGCTGGTGGAGGTCAGCAAGCTGGAGGGCGACCCCGAGGCGGTCGATCATCCCTATGCCTGGATGGGGCGGCGCATCCGCGACACGCACGACATCTGGCACGTCATGACCGGCTATCAGGCGGACGAGCCGATGGGCGAGGCGGCGCTGGTCGCGTTCAGCTTCGCGCAGGTGGGCGGGCTCGGCTGGGCGCTGATCGCGACCGCCGCGGCGCTGAAGAGCCTGCGCGTGGCGAAGAACAGGCTGTTCGCCGATGCGGTGTGGGAGGGCTATCGCCACGGCCGCGCGGCGAAGTGGCTGCAGGGCGAGGATTATCTGACGCTGCTGCACGAGCCGATGGATGCGGCGCGCTCGCGGCTGGGTATCCGCGAGCCGGTCGCCTATCGCCGTGCGCAGCGCGAGCTGGGCGCGGTGATGGCGGATTTCCTGAAGGAACGCCGCGCGGCCGCGTGACCTGCTTGCCGCCCCGGTGGTGCGCCCCTAACATCCGTCATTCATGACGACGATCGCGATCTACAGCCTGAAGGGCGGCGTCGGCAAGTCGACGCTGGCGGTCAATCTCGCGTGGTGCGCGGCGACGCTGTCGGCGCGGCGGACGCTGCTGTGGGATCTCGATCCGCAGGCGGCGTCCAGCTGGATCCTGGGCGACGGCGGACAGCACGACCGCGCGCAGGCGCTGTTCTCGCGCGATGTCGCGCCCGCGCGGATGATCGCGGCGACGGGGATCGACCGGCTCGACCTGCTGCCCGCCGATGCGTCGCTGCGCGACCTCAACCACCTGTTCCGCGAGATCGACAAGAAGCGGCGGCTGCGCAAGCTCGTCTCCGACCTGGGCGAACATGATTACGTCATCCTCGATTGCCCGCCGGGGCTGACCGAAACCGCCGATCAGGTGGCGCGCGCGGCGGACCTGATCGTGGTGCCGGTGATCCCCTCCCCGCTGTCGCAGCGCGCCTTCGCCACCGTCGAGCGGCATTTCGGGGGACAGGTCCCGATGCTGCCGGTCCATGTGATGGTCGATCGCCGCCGCGCGCTGCATGTCGAGGCGATGCAGCGCCACCCCGACTGGCCTGCGATCCCCATGGCGAGCGCGGTGGAGAATGCGACCGCGCGCCGCCTGCCCGTCGGTGCCGCTGCGCCGCGCAGTCCCGTGACGGCCGCGTTCACGCACCTGTGGCGCCGGATCGAACGAGCCGCGGGATAGGGATGACGGAGGCGCTCGACCTGCCGCAGCTGCTCGGCGCCTATGCGATCGGCGTCTTCCCGATGGCGGACAGCCGCGACGCGGACAGCATCTACTGGGTCGAGCCGCGGCGGCGCGCGATCCTGCCGCTCGATGGCTTTCACCTGTCGCGCTCGCTGCGCAAGACGATCGCGGCGGACCGCTTCCGCGTCACCGTGGATCGTGCGTTCGACCGCATCATCGCATTGTGCGCGGAATCGGTCGACGACCGCCCCGACACCTGGATCAACGCCACGATCGAGCAAGCCTTTCGCCGGCTCCACGGCCTCGGGCTCGCGCACTCGGTCGAATGCTGGGACGGCGAGCGGCTGGTCGGGGGACTCTACGGCCTGGCGCTGGGACGTGCCTTCTTCGGCGAGAGCATGGTCAGCCGCGCGACCGACGCGTCGAAGGTCGCGATCGCGTCACTGGTGGCGCGGTTGCGCGTCGGCGGGTTCACGCTGCTCGACTGCCAGTTCATGACCGATCACCTCGCGACGCTCGGCGCGCGCGAGATCGATCGCGGCGACTACATGGCGTTACTGGGCGCCGCGCTCTCCGCCACCGGCTCGTCCGCGGCAGGCTCGTCGTCGGCAGCCGGTGCGGTTTCGGCGGGGGCGGATTTCCGCGCACTGGATGCCGCCGCGGGCGCGGACGGCGCGGTGCCGGGGAAGGTCATCGTGCAGGCCTTGACCCAGACGTCGTAGACCGGGTGCAGCACGACATTGTACGCCGGCCGCTCCCGATAGAGCCAGCCGGAGAAGGCCCGGCGCCAGTGCGCGTCGATCCCGCGGACGTCGAGCTGAACGAAACCGCCGGTCAGCTGCTCCGGCTCCCACGGCGCGGTGCGCTCGCACGCGCGCAGGCGGATCACGACGTCGCCGACGCGCATCGCCTGCCCCGGCTTCATCGTCACGTCGCGGCTGACGCCGTTGCGCTTGTTGAGGAGGCCGATCGTCGCGACCCGCTGCGCCATCGGGGTCGCGCCGGCATCCACCGCCATGTCGTCGCCCGCAACCTGCACCACGTCGCGCCCGGCATCTGCGGGGGACGGCGCATCGGGCACCGCCTTGCTGACCACGCGGGTATTCGCGGTCGAACCGCCACCGCCGCCGGTCAGCCGAATCCCCAGCAGGTTCGTCGCCGCGAAGCCGGCGCCTGCCAATGCCACCACCACCAGCCCGCCGATCGCGAGCGGGCGGTTCATGCGTCGGGGTTCCACGCCTCGTAATCGCCGGTCGCCGAGGCGCGCGCGCCGCCCTTCTCCAGCGCGCCGGAGGGACGATAGGCGAGCGCGGTGCCGGTCATGTTGGGCACGGGGGGCTTCTGCCACGCGCGCGGCGCGGGCAGCGCCTGGTCGGGCACGTCGTCGATCTGGCGGTGGAGCCAGCTGTACCATTCGGGCGGGATGCGGCTGACGTCGTTGGCGCCGCTGTAGATCACCCAGCGCCGCGGCTCGCCCGCGGTGTCGCGCCCGCCGATCCAATAGGTGTTGCCGAGCGAATCCTCGCCGACCTGACGCTTGCCGCGCAGGCCGTAGATGATCGTGCCGACGGTGGCGCCGTTCCACCAGGTGAAGGGGTTGAGGTTGATGCCCATCGTGCCCGACCGCTTACCCGCCCCCGGCGACGGCTTCAATGCCGGATGTTGGCGAAGTTGCGGCCCGTCACCACTCGACGCGGTCGCCGGGCGCGATGCCCAGCTCCGCCGCACGCCCGCCCCGCAGCTCCAGCACCGCCGTCACCGGTTCGGAAGAGGACACCGGCACCTCCGAAAAGGGCAGGGTATCCGCTTCGATGTTGGCGATGGTGCGGTCGGGACGGATGAAGATGACGTCGAGCGCGCTGGGCGTGTTCTTCATCCAGAAGCTGGCGACCTGCGCCCCGCCCCCGCCCGCGGGATAGGGCGCGAACAGCATACCACCGTCCGCGGCGATGCCGGTGCGGAACATCAGCCCGCGCTGCTGCGCCTCCGGCGTCTTCGCCACCTCCACCGCGAAGGCGTGACGCTTGCCGCCGGAAACGATCGTCAGCGGAACGGTCGCGCGCGCGGTCGCGGCGGCGTCGGGCGTGCTCGCCCCGTCGCGGCAGGCGGCGAGCGCGATCAGCACGGCCGGCGCGAGCCATTTCATTCGGGCAGCCCCACCCCCACCGCGAGCGGCCCCTTGCGCCCCGGCACGATCCGCGCGCGCAGCGGCTGTTCGGGCTCGACCTCGACGATACCGGCGCGGCGCAGGGTTTCCATATGGACGAAGATATCGCCCGGCCGCGCGGTCGCCACCAGGAAACCATAGCCCTTCAGCCGGTTGAACCATTTGACGGTCACGTCCTCCCAATCGCCGGCATCCTCGGCGATATCGGGGGCGACACGCTCCCGGTCACGCTCTCGCACCATATCGGCGGCGGGGGCGGTGTCGATCGCGGTGATTTCGATCGCCTGCCAGCCGCGCGGCCCCAAGATGACGCGGCCCGCGACCTTCGCCCCCTCCGGCAGGGTGCGGCGACCGAACGCCTGCAGCACGGAGAAATGGATCAGGATGTCGCCCATCCCGCCGTCCGTTGCCGCAGCGCCCGCGTCCGCCACCATGAAGCCGAAGCCGCGTGTCGCATCGAACCATTTGAGCACGCCGGATACCGCCACCGCCGCGTCATCGGCGGCAGCGAGCTGTGGGCCGGTGTCATCCCCATGACCACCGGCGGGTGCGGAGCCGTCGTCGCGCACGTGTGCCTTTCCGTCCCCCTGTTGGAGAGCACACCATGGGTGCACTGCACCATGCGACAACGCAAGACAGTAAACGTCAATCCGCGTCGGGAATTTCACCCGGCGCGGCGGAAACGATGCGCCGCGCGGTCGTCATGTCGTGCCCGGCGCGCAGCAGCGCCGACAGATGCCGCTCGCGCACCTTCGGATCGTGCACCTCCTGCGCGGCGAAGGGGCCGATCCGCCGCCGCTGCGCCAACCGCAGCGCGCTGTCCCAGGCGGCGGCGCGCGCCTGCTCCATCGCCTCCGCCGCGTCGTCCGCATCGACGCCCGCGGCGCGCAGCGTGTCCGCGACGCGGCGCGCACCATAGCCGCGCCGCGCGAGCGACGCCCCCTTCAGATCGGCGAAGGCGCGATCGTCGACATAGCCCAGCGCCGCCATCCGCTGCGCCACCGCGGCGGGATCGGCCGGCGCCTCCCCCGCCCAGCCGCGTTCGCGCACCTTGCGCGTCAGATAGGCGGCGAGCTTTCCGCGAGTGGTCGCGAACCGCTCCACGTAGCGCAGCGCCAGCCGCTCCAGCGCGGGCGGATCGAGCGGAGAAAGGGGTCGTGGCGCACGCACGCCATGTTTGTGCCACAGTGAAGAAGGATGTTGGGAGTGGATTTTTAACGATTGGTCACGGCGAGGGCGCGCGCACGGCGCTGCCCCGCGGCGACAGGGATACAGAATGACGACGCAGACCGCCCCGGCTCCGATGGTGGACGCCCCCGTTTCGACGCCGACCGCGGATCCGCTGCCGCGGCGGATGTCCGACTTCGCCACGCTGGGCGAGGCGCTGGACTATGCCGCGCGAGGGGTGCGCGGCCTGAATTTCCACGACGCGCGCGGTACGCTGGTGCGCGGCTATCCCTTCGCGCAGATGAGGGCCGATGCGCATGACATGGCGCGGCGGCTGATCGCGATGGGCGTCACCCCGGGCGAGCGGGTCGCGATCGTCGCGGAGACGAGCGCGGAATTCGCCGCCCTGTTCTTCGGCACGGTGCTGTCGGGCGCCTGGCCGGTGCCGCTGCCGCTGCCGACCTCGTTCGGCGGGCGCGAAAGCTATATCGACCAGCTGCGCGTCCAGCTGGCGAGCTGCGACCCGACGATGCTGGTCTATCCGCCCGAGCTGTCGTCGCTGGCGGGCGCCGCGGCGGAGGCGGCGGGCGTGCGCGGGCTGGACTGGGCCGAGCTGGCGACCCTTCCCGCGCCCGATACGGCGCTGCCGGCGGTGTCGAGCGACGACGTCTGCTATTTGCAATATTCCAGCGGGTCGACGCGCTTCCCGCACGGCGTGGTCATCACCCACCGCGCGCTGCTGAGCAATCTGGCGGCGCATGCGCACGGCATGCGGATCCAGGACAGCGACCGCTGCGTCTCGTGGCTGCCGTGGTATCACGACATGGGGCTGGTCGGCTGCTTCCTCTCGCCGCTCGCCAACCAGGTGTCGACCGATTACCTCAAGACCGAGGATTTCGCGCGCCGCCCACTGTCGTGGCTCGACCTCATCAGCCGCAACACCGGCACGACGCTCAGCTATTCGCCGACCTTCGGCTATGACATCTGCGCGCGCCGTATTTCCAGCCAGACGAAGGCGTCGGACCGCTTCGACCTGTCGCGCTGGCGTGTCGCGGGCAACGGCGCGGACATGATCCGCCCCGACGTGATGCAGGCGTTCGTCGACGCCTTCGCCGATGCCGGGTTCCAGGCGAGCGCGTTCCTGCCGTCCTACGGCCTCGCCGAATCGACGCTGGCGGTGTCGCTGATGCCGCCGGGCGAGGGCATCCGCGTCGAGCTGGTCGAGGAGACCGAGCTGTCGGGCGGTGACCATGGCGGCGATCGCCCGCAGCGCTACCGCGCGATCGTGAACTGCGGCAAGGCGGTGCGCGATATGGAGATCCAGGTCCGCGAGGAAGACGGCACCCCGCTGCCCGACGGCGCGATCGGCAAGGTGTGGTGCCGCGGCCCGAGCGTCATGGTAGGCTATTTCCGCGATCCGGCATCGACCGACGCGTGCCTGGTCGACGGCTGGCTGGACACCGGCGACATGGGGTACATGTCGGACGGCTACATCTTCATCGTCGGCCGCGCCAAGGACATGATCATCATCAACGGCCGCAACCACTGGCCGCAGGATATCGAATGGGCGGTCGAGCAGCTGCCCGGGTTCAAGGCGGGCGACATCGCCGCCTTCGCGATCACCACCCCGGGCGGCGAGGAGACGCCGGCGGTGCTGGTGCAATGCCGCAGCTCCGACGAGAGCGAGCGCGTCCGCCTGCGCGACGAGATCCGCGACCGGGTACGCTCGGTCACCGGCATGAACTGCGTCGTCGAGCTGATCCCGCCGCGCACGCTGCCGCGGACCAGCTCCGGCAAGCTGAGCCGGGCGAAGGCGCGCAACCTGTACCTGAACGGCGAGATCAAGCCGTACGACCTGGCCGCGTAGAGGCGCGCGTCATGGTCGCCCGCGACCGCGGGACGGTCCTTGCGGACCTTGCGCGTGAGGGATCACGCCTGCGTTAAGATGAGGTCGTGTGCGTCGATCGCGACGACTGCGACGGTGCAGGGGGATCGAGCGGTCGCCCCTCCCCTGCCCTTCATTCGAGCCGAAGACGGGAATCCATACGCGCTGCCGTTGCGAGTCCCCTGCAGACCTGCGCGTCTGGATCCCCGCCTGCGCGGGGATGACGATGTAAAGTGGCCGGCGCCTGTACATGACGATCGCCTGCACTCACGCTGACCCGTTGGCCGGATGGCCCGATGGCCGGATAGCGCCGATGGGGGAATGCATTCTTTCTTCCATCCGTCATTCCCGTGGAGGCGGGACTTTTGCGAAAGTCTTCGATGTGCTCCTGCGCACGCAGGAACCCAGGGTCGCCGGTCCCATAAACCGTTGTTCTGCTTGATCCTGGGCTCCTGCCTTCGCAGGAGCACGGCGTGTACGCAGCGCGATGGCAGCCGTTTCGCGCAGGTTCCGCGAAGGCCGGGATCCAGTTGGCGTGGCGTTGCGGTATGTCGCGGACGTCCCCCGACTGGACCCCGGCCTTCGCCCGGGAACGAGGGAGTGACCTTCGCGGAGGTTTCGCTTCGGCGGGGATGACGGTGCGAAGCGGCGGGCACCTGCCGGTGACGGTCGCTTCACTGACAGCGACCCGGGCATCGCCCGGATTTAGAAGGTTCACCGCCCCTCCCGCTTCGTAAACGGCGCGTTCGCCGTCTTTCTCAACCCTCGGCCAACCGGGCGGCGGCTAGGCTGTGCCCGTGCCGGACACATCGACGCCTTCGCTCCCCTCCATCCCCGCTGCGGCGCTGCTCGGGCTGCGCGACGGTGCCGACGCCGAGACCTGGGGGCGGATCCGCGCCGGACTGATCCACGCCGCGCGGCACTTCGCACTGTTCCTGCTCGCCGCCAACCTGATCGGCGCGGCGTTCGTCACGATGCTCTTCGCACGCTTCGTGCCGCTGGTGCCGCTCGCCGGCTGGGCGACCACGCTCGCCATCGTTGCGGTCGGGGTGGCGGTGCGGCGCTTTCGCGGCACCGCATCGCACGACGATCACGCGACACCGCACGAGTTGCGCGGCACCGCTTGGGAGGGGCTGCTGCTCGCGCTCGCCTGGAGCGCCGCGCCGCTGCTGTTCGGCGATGCCGGCGATACGGCCGCGACGCTGGGGATGTGGGTGGTGCTGGCGGTGCTGATGACCGGCACGGCGATGGCGATGGCGCCGCTGCTGCTCTCCACCCTCTCGCTGCTGGCGGCGGTCACTATCGCCGCGGTTCTGCCGCTGGCGCTGCGCGGCGGCGGCGGCGACATGCCCGCCGCGCAGCGCCAGCGGCA
>CAJYKB010000059.1 GCA_913774925.1 uncultured Sphingomonas sp.
CCCGGCCGAGGAAATCGGTCTGCTCGAACAGCGCCGTGAAGCTGAACTTCTCCGCGGCAGCCATGCCGGGCACCAGCGACAGCAGCAGCGCCGCCAGCATCATCAGCTTCTTCATCTCGAATTCCCCTCTCGCCCCGGATGCGCGATTCGCGCGACGTGGGCGAAGGGTTAGTCGGGCGTTAACGAGGCGACAAGCGGCCGAAACGTACCCGTCCGATCGCGGGACGATCGGCTGCCACTGGGGCTTGGTCAGCGCCCGGTGCGGCCGATGATCTGCCCCGAACGGCCGTCGACATCGACCCAGATCACCTTGCCGTCGCGCAGGAACTTCAGCGTGTAGATCCCGCTCGGCATCTCGAGGTCGAAGCCGATGTACTGCGCGCCCTTCATCTGCGGGACCACGCGCCGCTCGATTTCCTTGAGCGGCAGGATGCGGCCCTGCCGCGTCGCCTGCAACGCGGCCAGTCCGTCGCGCTCCTGATCCGCCGCCGCGACAGGGGCGGCAGACGCGGCGACGGCACCGGCAAGAAGGAGGGACATCGGCATTCTCACGATTGCTGGCATAGGCGGGGCGCGTTGAACAGCCTGTGAATGGCCACGACAACGTTGCCGCGTCGCCACGGTTGCCCGACCGCACCGTACATCCTAGGTGCGCGCGATGGCTGCACCCCTCCTGGCATATGAAGATCTCGGCGTCATCCAGGGCGCCGGATGGCTGTTCCGCCACTTGAACCTGTATATCGGCGCGCGCGACCGGCTGGCGCTGATCGGGCGCAACGGTGCGGGCAAGTCGACGCTGCTGCGGCTGATCGCGGGTGCGATCGATGCGGACGAGGGGCGCCGCGCGATCGTACCGGGGACGAAGGTGGTGATGCTGGAGCAGGACCCCGACGTCTCCCGCTTCGCCACGCTGGAGGATTACGTCCTCGACGGTGCCGGCGCGCCGGCGAAGTACGAGGCGGAGGCGATCGCCGGCCAGCTCGGCATCGACCTGTCGCGTGAGGCGGCGACCGCATCGGGTGGCGAGCGTCGACGCGCCGCGATCGTGCGCGCATTGGCGATGGACCCCGACATCCGGCTGCTGGACGAGCCGACCAACCACCTCGACATCGCCGCGATCGAATGGCTGGAGGACTGGCTCAAGCGCTTCACCGGTGCCTTCGTCGTCATCAGCCACGACCGTACCTTCCTGACCCGCCTGACGAAGCAGACGTTGTGGATGGACCGCGGGCAGCTGCGCCGTGCCGAGGTCGGTTTCGGCGGCTTCGATGCCTGGACCGAACAGGTCTATGCCGAGGAGGAGCGCAACGCACAGCGGCTCGACGCGAAGCTGAAGATCGAGGAGCACTGGCTCCAGCGTGGCGTCACCGGGCGCCGCCGCCGCAACCAGGGGCGCCTCGCCAAGCTCAAGGAGATGCGCGCCGAACGCGCCGCGATGATGGGGCCGCAGGGCGCCGCCGCGCTCCAGGTCGCGTCCGACGACGTCAAGACGAAGATCGTGATCGACGCGGAGCATGTCACCAAGAGCTATGGTGACCGCACGATCATCCGCGACCTCACGCTGCGCGTCGCGCGCGGCGATCGCATCGGCATCGTCGGGCGCAACGGCGCGGGCAAGTCGACGCTGCTCAAGCTCCTGACCGGCGAGATCGAGCCCGACAGCGGCGCTGTGAAGCGCGCGAAGACGCTCGACGGCATCGTCATCGACCAGCAGCGCAGCCTGATGGCGCCGCAGAAGACGGTGCGCGAAGTGCTGGCCGACGGCGGCGAGTGGATCGACGTGCTGGGCGTGCGCAAGCACCTCCACGGCTATCTCAAGGAATTTCTCTTCGACCCCAATCTCGCCGAGGCGAAGGTCGGCGCCCTGTCCGGCGGCGAGCGCTCGCGGCTGCTGCTGGCACGCGAGTTTGCGCGCGAGTCCAATCTGCTGGTGCTCGACGAACCCACCAACGACCTCGACCTCGAAACGCTCGACCTGTTGCAGGAGGTGATCGCGGACTACGGCGGCACCGTCCTGATCGTCAGCCACGACCGCGACTTCCTCGACCGCACCGTCACGGTGACGCTCGGGCTCGACGGATCGGGCACGGTCGACGTCGTCGCCGGCGGGTACGAGGATTGGGAGGCCAAGCGCACACGCCGCCACGAACCGCGCAAGCCCGCCGCGGCGAAACCGGCCGCCGCCCCGCCCCCCCCGCCTGCGCGTGCGAAGCTGAGCTACAAGGACCAGCGCGACTTCGACCTGCTGCCCAAGCGGATCGAGGCGATCGATGTCGCGGTCGCCGCGGCGGAGGCGAAGCTGGCGGATCCGGCGCTCTACACCCGCGACTTCGCGACCTTCGACCGCCTCTCGAAGGAGGTCGCCGCGCTACGCGAGGAAAAGGATGCGGCCGAGATGCGCTGGCTGGAACTGGCGGAGATGGTCGAGGGGCTGGGCTGAACCGTCATGCCGGACGTGTTCCGGCATCCACCCTTCCGCGAACTCTCCGGCCGCGAAGCACGCGGAGCAGTGGCCCCCGGAACAAGTCCGGGGTGACGGGCCGCTACCCCATGACCCGCTCATCCCCCCGCAGCGTCAGCACCTCCACGCCCGTCGCGGTCACCGCGACGGTGTGCTCGAACTGCGCGGACAGCTTCCCGTCCGCCGTCTCCACCGTCCACCCGTCGTCGCGCGTCACCGTCCGCCGCGTGCCCTGGTTCACCATCGGTTCGACCGTGAACACCATTCCCTCGCGCAGCACCGCGCCCGTCCCCGGCCGCCCGAAGTTCAGCACCTCCGGCTCCTCGTGCATGTCGCGCCCGATGCCGTGGCCGCAGAACTCGCGGACGACACTGTAGCCGTTCTTCTTCGCATGCCACTCGATCGCCGCGCCCACGTCGCCCAGCCGCGCGCCGGGGCGCACCGCCGCGATCCCCTTCCACATCGTCTCCTGCGCCACCTTCACCAGCCGGCGCGTCGCGGGCGGCACCTCGCCAACGATATAGGTCTTGCTGGAATCGGCGATGAAGCCGTCCTTTTCCAGCGTGATGTCCAGGTTGATGATGTCGCCGTCGCGGATGATCTCTGCCGCATCGGGCACGCCGTGGCAGACGACCTGGTTGATCGAGCAGTTCAGCACGAACGCGAACCCATACTGCCCCTTGCTTGCCGGGCGTGCCGCCAGATCGTCGATGATGTAGCGTTCGACCAGATCGTTGACCGCCAGCGTCGACATGCCGGACAGCGGCGTGCGGTCCAGCATCTCGAAGACGGACGCCAGCAGCCGTCCGGACACGCGCATCAGCGCCAGCTCGTCGGGGGTCTTGACCATCGCCGCGCTATGCGAGGTAGCGCCTTGTCATGCCAGCGCTTTTCCCTCGCGCCCCGCCAGCTCGACGACATATTGCCACGCCACCCGGCCTGATCGGCTGCCACGCCGCGCCGCCCATTGGATCGCGTCCGCCGCATCGAACGGCAGGCCGTAACGCTGGGCATAGCCGCGCACGATCGCGCAATATCCGTCCTGATCGACGACGTGGAAGCCCAGGCTGAGTCCAAACCGGTCCGCCAGCGCCATCTGGTCGTCGATCGAGTCGCGCGGGTTGATCGCGCTTTCCTGCTCGCGGATGTCGCGGGTGACTAGGTGCCGCCGGTTCGACGTCACGATCAATCGCACGTTCGCGGGCCGCGCCTCCGCCCCGCCCTCCAGCAGCGAGCGCAGCACGCGCGCATCGGCCGCCGCATCGAACCCCAGGTCGTCCAGGAACACCGCAAACGCGCGGGACGCGCCTGCGAGCAGGTCGAACAGCTGCGGCAGCGTATCGAGCCGATCCGCCGCCACCTCCACCAGCGCGACCGCGCCGCCGCCCTGCTGCACGGCGGCCACCCCCGCCTTCACCAGCGCCGACTTGCCCGTACCGCGCGCGCCCCACAGCAGCACGTCCTGCGCCGCAAGGCCCGCCGCCAGCCGCCGCATGTTCGCGACCAGGGCTTCCTTCTGGGCATCGACCCCGTGCAGCATCTCGAGCGGCAGCGGACGAAAGTCGCGCGCCGCCACCAATGCACCGTCGCGCCAGACATAAGCGGGGTGCGCGCTCGCATCCGCCTGCGGCGGCGGTGGCGGGGCCAGCCGCTCCAGCGCGGCGGCGATACGGTCGAGCGGATCGGTCATCCGCCACGCGCTACCCGTCCGGTGCGGTCGGCTCAACCCGCCGGAGCGATCGCCGCGGCCTTCGTCCGCAGCGTCGCGCCGCGTGCAGCGTCGCCGCTCGCCGCCAGCGCCCGGCCCCACGCATCGCTCGCCCGCGCGCTCATCGGCTGGAGGCGATAGGCCGCGCGCGCGACCGGAACTGCCGACGCCGGATCGCCCGCCGCGGTATAGGCATCGGCCAGCCCTGTCATCAGCACCGTATCGCGTCCGCCCAGATCGGCGCGCAGCCGCTCCAGCGTATCGACCGCCTCGTCGTCACCCGCCGCGCGCTGCAGCCCCGCCAGCGCCCGCCGGGCAACCACATTCCGCGGGTTCTGCGCTAGGTACAGCGCCAGCGTATCGGCCGCTCCGGCCGCATTCCCCGCCAGCACGCGCGCCTCCACCAGCCGCAGCATCACGGGCTGATCGAAGCGCAGGTCGGCCGCTCGCGCATACCTCGCCGCCGCAGGCCCCGCGCGGCGTTCCGCCATCAGCACGTCGCCCTCCAGCACATGCGCCGCCGGGGCGCCGGGTGACTGTCGGACCAGCGCCTGCGCCACGTTCAGCGCCGCGCGGGCGCTGCCCTCCTCCAGCAGCCCGCGTACCAGCGCCACCGCGGCACGGGGGTCGCCCGGCGCCTCGACCACCGCCTGCGCCAGCACCGCGGTGCTGTCGTCCTGTCCGAACGGCGAGGCCGTGGCAGCCGCGGGGTTGGCGGCGCGGTCGAGGAACCGCGCCGCCCAGTCGCGCTTCCCCTGCGCCTCGAACGCGCGCCCGACGAGGTCCAGCGTGTAGCTGTCGGCATCCGCCCGCAGCGCGATCGGGCGCAGCACGTCGAGCGCGCCCGCCGCATCCCCGGACCGCAGCAGCGCCGCCCCCAGCAATCGGCGCGCCGGCACGTTCATCGGCTGCGTGCCGAGCAGCGCGCGCCACTTCATCACCGCCTGTTCATGGCGCCCGGCGACGTAATCCACCCCGCCCGACAGCAGCAGGCCGCCCGGTAGCCCGTCGAGCGCCCCGCCGGTTCGCCCCAGCAACTGCCCCGCCAGCGCGTGATTGCCCGCGCGGGCCGCCATGACGGCCACAACATACAGCGCCTGCGGGCTGTCGCGCCTTGCCGCGAGCGCGCGCCGCGCCGCCGCCAGCGCCTCCGTATTGCGCCCCGCATCCCCCAGCGTTGCCGCATATTCGATCAACGCGGGGTGAAAATACGCATCCAGCCGCAACGCCGCCTCGAACCAGGGCAGCGCCGCGAAGAGACCGTAGCGGCTGCGCACTACCTCCCCCGCCAGCACCAGCGCCGCCGGATAGCGACGATCCAGCGCCACTGCGCGCGATACCGCCTGCGTCGCGCCGCCCACATCGCCCAGCGTCAGTTGAACGCGCCCCAGATCGGTCCAGGCCGCGGCGTCGCCCGGCGTGCGTGCCAGCAGCGCGCGCAACGTCGCCACCCCCGCCGCCCCATCGCCGCGATCGGCCAGCGCCATCGCCTTCGCACGGACCGCCACCGGCGCATCCCCCGCCGCCTGCGCCGCGGTGATCGCCGCCTCGTCGTTTCCCTGCGCCCATGCGGCCGCCGCGCGCCACGGCGCCAGCACGGCGCGCGACACGCCCGCGCTCGCCGCGCGATCGAGCGCGCCCTGCGCCGCCATCCCCTCGCCCAGCAGCAACCACGTCTGCGCCAGCGCCAGCTGCGCCGCGCCGTCGCCGGGCGCCGCCTGCACCGCCGCCAGGAAATGGTTGCGTGCCGCGGAGTAATTCCCGCGCGCGACCGCGGCACGCCCCTCGCGCATCGCCACCACCGGGTCCACCTGTACCGGTCGTCGCAGCAACACGACGGCCGCCGCCACGACGACCGCCAGCAACACCGCCACCCACCAGCGCCGCGGCAGGCGCCACGATCGCCGCCGCGTCCGCCGTTGCCACCGCACCGGCTGGGCCAGCGGCCCCTCACGCATGAAGGTCGTAGCCCTTGAGCAGGTCGTACAAGGTCGGCCGGCTCACCCCCAGCAAGCGCGCCGTGCCGGAGATATTGCCGTCGGCCTGCGCCAGCGCTCGCCGGATCGCGGCGCGGTCCGCCGCCTCGCGCACGGCGCGCAGGTTGAGCGGCATCGCATCCGCCGCAGGCTCCGCCAGGTCCAGGTCGACCGCGGTGGCGAGCTTTCCCTCCGCCATGATGACCGCGCGCTTCACCCGGTTCTCCAGTTCGCGGACGTTGCCCGGCCATCCCCACGCATCGATCGCCGCTAGCGCATCTGCGGAAAATCCCGTCACCGCGCCGCCCGACGCACGCGCGAACTTCGACAGGAAGTGCCGCGCCAGCAACGCCGCATCCCCCGTCCGCGCCGCCAGCGATGGGATGCGGACGACGATCTCCGCCAGGCGATAGTATAGATCCTCGCGAAACCGGCCATCGGCCACCATGGCGTCGATGTCCTGATGCGTCGCACAGACGATCCGCGTGTCGACCGCGATCGCCTTGCGCCCGCCGATCCGCTCGACCACCCGTTCCTGCAGGAAACGCAGCAGCTTGACCTGCAACGGCAGCGGCACGTCGCCGATCTCGTCCAGGAAGAGCGTACCGCCATCGGCCTGTTCGATCTTGCCCGGCGTCGTCTTCACCGCCCCGGTGAACGCGCCCTTCTCATGCCCGAACAATTCGCTTTCCAGCAATGTCTCGGGGATCGCGGCGCAATTGATCGCGACGAACGGCCGGTCGCGCCGGGCGGAGGCGTCGTGGAGTCCGCGGGCCAGCACTTCCTTGCCGGTCCCGCTCGCCCCCAGCAGCATCACCGTGATGTCGGCGCGCGCCAGCCGCTCGATCGTGCGCGTCACCTTCAGCATCTCGGGCGCGGCGGTGATAAGCCCGCCCAGCCCCTCGCTGCGCTCGACCCGCGCCGCCAATCGCCGATTCTCCGCCTCCAGCGCCTGGACGTGGAACGCCCGCGCGACGATCAGGCCCAGTTGGTCGATATCGATCGGCTTCTGGTAGAAATCCCACGCTCCCCCCGCGATCGCGGCGACCGCGGATTCGCGGGCGCCGTGACCGGAGGCGACGATCACCTTCGTATCGGGCTTCAGCGCCACGATTTCGGCCAGCGTCGCCAGCCCCTCGCGCGTGCCGTTCGGATCGGGCGGCAGGCCCAGGTCGAGCGTCACCACCTGCGGATCGTGGAGGCGCAGCGCCTCGATCGCCGCGGCGCGATCGCCCGCCACCACCACCTCATATCCCTCATAGGCCCAGCGCAACTGACGCTGCAGCCCGAGGTCGTCCTCGACGATCAGCAGGACCGGCCTGGCGTCGCTCATGCCGCTTGCTCCATCCGCTCGGCGCGCGGCAGGATGACGCGGAATGTCGTCCCCACCCCCTCGCGGCTATCCACCTCCAGCCGCCCCTGCATCGCCTGCACCAGCTGGCGTGCCTCGAACGCGCCCAGTCCGAAGCCGGTCGGCTTGCTCGATACGAACGGACGGAACAGCCCGTCGCGCACGAACGCCGGCGTCATGCCGGCACCACGATCGGTCACTGCGATGATCCCCTCCTCGCCTCGTTGCGTCACGGTCAGCGTGACCGCGACCTCGGCGGGGCTCGTCTCCACCGCATTCTGGATCAGGTGACCCATGACGGTTTCCAGCGCCGCACGGTCGGCCAGCACCCATGCCGCGCCGGCCCCGGTCACCGTCACCGGATGCTGCGCGCGCCGCGCCGCGGCCAGCCGCTGCGCAAGCGCGTCGAGCGATACCGCGTCGCGCTCGCCACCGGCACCCCCTGCCGGACGCTGCGCCAGCCGCGCGAGCAGCGTCGTCATCCGCTGCGCGGTGTCCTGCAGCGTCCCGATCATGTCGGCGCGAAACGCGGGATTGTCGGCATGGCGCTCCGCGTTGCGCGCCACCAGGGCCATCTGGCTCACCAGATTCTTCATATCGTGCAGGATGAACGCGAAGCGGCGGTTGAACTCCTCGAACCGCTGCGCCTCCGCCAGCGCGCCGTGCGCGCCATCCTCGGCCAAATAGCTGGCGACCTGCCGCCCCGCGACGCCCAGCAGATCGAAATCCTCCCAGTCGAGCGCGCGCGCCAGCGGCGGGCGCGTCAGCACGATCGCACCGACCAGCCGGTCGATGTGGATCAGCGGGATCAGCGCCCATGCGGCCTCCCACCCGCGCAACCACGCCGGGATCAGCACCGCCTCCGCATCGCCGGGATCGCCGGCGCGCACCGCATCCAGGTCGACGATGCGACGCGAGGTCTGGAGGTGATCGGCGAGCGCGTCGCTGCCGGCGCGGTCCGGCGCCTCGTCGCACCGCCACGCCGCGCGCGCGGTCAGCCCCCCGTCGCGTACCGTCAGCAGCACGCCGGCGGGCGACGCGGTCATGTCCGCCATCGCCTTGATGACGCGCACCTCCAGCGCCTCCGCGCCGGCCCCCGGCACCCCGAGCGTATCGGTGAAGCGCAGCCATTCGGTGCGATAGTCGTAGCGGTGACGGAACAGGTGCTTGGCGACCACCACCTTCGCCCAGCCGCGCAGCCAGGGGGTGGACGCCAGCGTGAGCGTGCTGGCAGCGCTGCCGAAGACGAACGCGGTCTGCACGATCCGCGCGTGATCCCCCGCCAGCGAGCCGAGGTAGCCCATCGCGATCCCGCTGACGATGACGTACAGCCCGACGCTGACCGCCACGATCGCGCGCAACGTGATCGTGCGCGAGGCGCGAATGGTGCCCGCGTCGCCCCGATGCGCGGCAAAGGCGATGAGCGGCGCGACCGCCACCATCACCGCGCCGCGCGCGACGGTCAGCACCGCGGGGCGGGTTTCGGTGATCCAGGCCAGCAGGTCGATCGTCAGGTCGGTTGTCCACATCAGCGCCAGCGCCGCGACCACGACCTGCCGCCCGGACGCCCCCTCCTCGATCAAGGCGCGCTGCACCAGCACCAGCGCGGATACCGTCCCCAGCATGCGCAGCGTCAGCGCGGTGGAGGCGAGCAGCGCGGTCGCGCGCGCGTCCGGCGCCAGTTCCGCCGCGATCGCGGTGGCCGCGGCCAGCAGGATGCAGGCCGCCGTGGCGGCATACGCCCCCAGCCGCGCCTTCGCCTCCCCGCCATCCGCCGCGCGCGCCACCACCGCGAGCACCGCCAGCCAGGCGAGGTCGCGCCCCGCCCCCGTCGCGCGCGTCGCGACGTCATGGCTGCTGATCCCGGCGGTCGACAGCGCCCAAGCTGCGCTTGCCCCTGCCGCGGTCAGCATCAGCCACCGCGGCACCGACAGCGCCTGCGTCCGCGGATAGGTCGCCACCACGCCGCAGAACAGCAGCGCCACCAGCGCATGGATCCAAATGACCGCGGTTGCGCTCACCATGTCAGCGCGCGCCTTCCGGCCAAAGGATCACGCGCAGCGTCTGCACCAGGATCAGCAGGTCGAGGAACGGCGAGTAATTCTTGGCGTAATACAGGTCGTATTCCAGCTTGTGGCGCGCATCCTCGATCGACGCGCCATAGGGATAGTTGATCTGCGCCCAGCCGGTGATCC
>CAJYKB010000060.1 GCA_913774925.1 uncultured Sphingomonas sp.
GCGCGCGCGGTATTGTCGAGCAGCGACGCGCCGGTGACGACGATATCCCCCGGCTCGCCCGCCGCGGGCAGCGGCACCTCGACCGCCGTGCGCGCCGCGACGTCGACGGTGCGCGTCACGCGCGGGCGGCCCAGATAGTCGATCAGCAGCGTCACCGTCGCCACATCTTCGGGAACGGAAACGGCGAACCCGCCCTGCGCATCGCTGCTCGCCTCGAACCGCGTCCCCTCCACCACGATCCGCGCACCCGGCAGCGCCGCGCCCGTCTCGTCATAGACATGGCCGACGACGGTCGGCCGCGCGGCGATCGCCGCGCCCGCCGCGGGCTCGCCATCGGCGGCATGGGCCGGGGCCGCGAGCGCGAGCGCCAGGCCAAGGATGGACGCGCCGGCACAGGCGCGCGCACGTAGAGTGAGCACGATCGTTTCCCCCGAAAGATATTCCTCGCCCCGCCCCGGCGTTTCGCCGCGCCGCGATGGCGTCGTGGCGTCCGTATGAAACGTTGATTTCAGTAGCGCGTCGTCGCGATGGCAGTTTGGTTTCAATGGCGGTCCGTCACCCCAGGCTTGACCCGGAGTCCCGCTTCCTTTGCGCCAACCCGAGGGCAGCGGAACCCCTCGACGATTTCTTGTTCCCCGGCGAAGGCCGGGGCCCAGTTGGCGTGGCTTTTCCGTCTGCCACCACCGTCCCCCAGCTGGGCCCTGGCCTTCGCCGGGGAACAAGAAACTGCATTTCAAAAGGGTTTCGATCACGTCCGCGGTGACGAAAGCTCCGCCACCACCTCCCCCGCCCGGATCGCACTCCCCTCGCGCAATCCCTTCTCCAGCCGCACCCCGGCGGGCAGGAACATCAGGATCGTCGAGCCATGCTCGAACCACCCCATCTCATCCCCCCGCGCCACCGCCACGTCGCACGCCACGCGCGCGCTGCCCTGCTCGCGCAGCGACCGCTCGGTATCCAGGAACGCCAGCCGGATGCTTGCCACCAGGATCGCCGCGACCGGCACCAGCAGCATCGGCGTCCCGTCCGCCAGCCGCGTCTCGATCACCGCGCGCTCGTTGCGGCAAAACAGCCGCTCCACCCGCTTGAGCGCGATCGGGTTCACGTTCCAGCAGTCGCCCGACCGATACGTCACCCCCTCCACCGTCAGGTCGGCGGGCGCGTGGAAGCGGTGGTACATCGCCGCGGTCAGCCGCAGCGTGACGAAGCTACCATCGCGGAACCGCTCGACCAGCGCCGCATCGGGCACCAGCTCCTCCAGCCGATACGGAAAACCCTTCACCTGCCACACCGCGGTGCCGTCGATCCGCCCGTGCGCGCCCAGAATCGCGTCGCAGGGCGAACAGATCGCGCCCGCACCGCCCCCGAACTGCCGCGCGCCCGCGCGCAATCGCCGCACGAACCCCTCGCGCAGCGACCGGAACCGCGTCGTCTCCGCATCCGACAGGTCGACGTCGCTGAAGAATCGCCACGCCGCCAGCGCCGGCCCCGCCACCAGCGGATGCTCGCTCGCCGCGATCCGCCCCACCAATTGCGTCGCCCAGCGCCGCGGCAGGCGGTTGGTGAGCAGGAAATTCAGGTCTTCCTGCATCAGCAGGCGTAGGAAAGCACCGCGCATGTCACACCTGCGTCATCGTCGGGGAGTGTGGAAGGCCATGGTCAACCGCACGAAACTCGCCGCGCTCCTGGTCACTGGCGCCGTCGCCGCCACCAAGGTGCGCACCCGCCTGCGCCTGTCCGCCGCGAAGCACCCCTCGCTCGGCGGGCATGTCCGCATGGCGAAGCGCATCGCCGGGCAGATCGCGGGCTACACCCATCCCGAGGCGCGCTTCTTCACCGCCGACGGCGCCGACGCGACCGTCGCGCAGCGCCGCCGCGACGGGTTGCGCACCCTCTCCGAACTCTACGCCGCGCGCTTTCCGAAGACGGTCGCGCTCACCGCGCAGACCCGCCCCGGGCTCTCCGACCTGCAGTTTACCGGCCGCTACCGCGTCCCCTTCGCGTTCAGCGCGGTCATGCGCGAGAAGCTGCCGGTCGGCGCCTTCCTGCAATCGTCCGACGGCGCGTGGCTCACCGACCTCGACGGCAATCGCCTGATCGACCTGACCGGCTCCTACGGCGTCAACGTGCTCGGCAACCAGGTCTACAAGGCCACGATGCGCGAGGCGCTGGACACCGCGGAGCCGCTCGGCGGCGTGCTCGGCAGCTACCATCCCGTCGTCGCCTCCAATGTCGAGCGGCTGCGCGCGCTGTCGGGCCTCGACGAAATCTCGTTCCACATGTCGGGGACGGAGGCGGTGATGCAGGCGGTCCGCCTCGCGCGCTACCACACCGGCCGCCGCCGGCTGGTGCGCTTCGCGGGTGCCTATCACGGCTGGTGGGGCGACGTGCAGCCCGGCATCGGCAATCCCGTCCCCGCCGACCACACGCTCACACTGGCCGACATGTCGGAGAAGACTCTGGCTGTGCTCGCCACGCGGCGGGACATCGCCTGCGTCCTGGTGAATCCGCTCCAGGCGCTCCACCCTAACGGCGGCGCGCCCTCCGATGGCCAGCTGGTCGACAGCGCGCGCACGGCTGGCGCCGACTGGAATGCCTATGCCGCGTGGCTCCGCCGCCTCGCCGCGGTATGCCGCGACGCCGGCATCGTCCTCATCATGGACGAGGTGTTCATGGGCTTCCGCCTCGCGCCCGGCAGCGTAGCACGGATGATCGACGTCGATGCCGACATGATCGTCTGGGGCAAGACGCTGGGCGGCGGGCTGCCGATCGGCGTGCTGGCGGGTCGCGCTCCACTGATGAAGCGATACCGCGAGGAGCGCCCGGTCGACATCTGCTTCGCGCGCGGCACGTTCAACGCGCATCCCTATGTCATGGCCGCGACCGATGCCTTCCTGCGGCGGCTGGAGATGCCGGCGGTCCAGGCGCTGTACGACGGCCTCGACCCCCGCTGGAACGCACGCGCCGCGCGGCTCAACGTGATGCTGGCGGAGGCGCGGCTGCCGGTGCAGGTGGCGAACCTGTCGACCGTCTGGACCGTGCTGTACACGCGCCCGTCGCGCTACAACTGGATGCTGCAATATTATCTCCGTGCGGAGGGACTGGCGCTCAGCTGGGTCGGCACCGGGCGGCTGATCTTCAGCCTGGATATCGACGACGCGCTGTTCGACGAGATCGCGCGGCGCTTCGTCGCGGCGGCAGCGGCGATGCACCGCGACGGCTGGTGGGACGGCCCCGACGTCAGCGACAAGGCGCTGCGGCGGCAGGCCTTGAAGGAGACGGTGCGGGCGCGATTGAGGAAAGCCTAATCCCACACCCGTTCAGCCTGAGCGAAGTCGAAGGCCACGCGCGACGGTGGCTGTGCTTCGACTTCGCTCAGCACGAACGGAAGATTACGCCCTTACCCCATCCATCCGCTCGCCCTTCAGCAAGCGCCCCGGCGCGCCGCGATACAGGCGGAAGTCGCTGAACGGGTCGGTCACGATCTTGGTCGCCCACACGATCCCCGTCTCCAGGTCGCGCTGCACCCACAATTGCAGCACCCGCAGAGCGATCGCGCCCACGCCCAGGATCAGCCAGCCCCAGCCGACATGACGCAGCCACCCGGCCATCCCGACGGGCGCCTCCAGCGCGCCGAACAGCGTCGGCTCGATCGCCAGTACCAGCGGGATCGCCAGCCACGTCCCCATCAGCACATATTTCCGCATCAGGTTATAGCCGACCTTCACTTCCTCCTTGTGCTCGTGGGTCACGCCATTCTCATGGTCGTAGCCCTTGGGCTCGAAGAAGAAATGCCCCGCCTGCCGGCTGGTCATCGCCACGCCCCAGGCGAGCAGGCTGGCCAGCGCGACATCGACGAACAGCAGCAGATAGGCACTCAGGAACGTGCACGCGCTGACGAAATGCAGGCTCTGGTTGACCAGGCTGTGGTGATAGAAGCGGTGGTCGTCCCAGCGCTGCTCGGCCAGCTGCGCGCGAAAGCCGGGGTTGCCCTGCTCGTCCTCGAAACGCAGCTTGCGGATCGCGGTCATTGCATCCCTCCCAGTCTGGCCCCCAGCTTGGCAATGCGCACCAGCGAGAAGTGCCCCAGCGGCGGCAACTCGCGCTTCTCGATCAGTTCCACGTCGCCGCGCGTCGCGATCCAGTCGGTATAGAGCGCGAACGGGAAGTCGGTGCGAAAGCCCAGCCGGCTCGTCACCGGCATCAGCGTCTTCTCGATCGTCCCGCGCAGCCCCTCGCCCGCGCCGACGCGGGTCGTGATGACGATCTCGCCCCCCGGCCGGCACACGCGCGCGAACTCGTCCAGCGCGCGCGCCGGATCGGCTACCGCGCTCACGACATATTGCGCCACCACCACGTCGAAGCTGGCGTCGGCGAAGTCGAGCGCCTCCGCATCGCCGACGCGGATCGCCTCGACGTTCGACAGACCGTGCCGCCGCACCCGCGCGCGCGCCTTGTCGAGCATGTCGTCGGAAATATCCACGCCCGTCACCCGGCTCGTCGCGGCATAGCCCGGCAGCGAGATCCCGGTGCCGACGCCGACCTCCAGTATGCGCCCGCCGATCCGGTCGGCGGCGCGGATCGCGCTGGCGCGCCCCTGGCGGAACACGGGGCCGAAGACAAGGTCGTAGATCGGCGCCCATCGGTCATAGGCCTGCGCCACGCCCGCGGTGGTCATCGTCGCTGTCATGAAAGGCTCACCTGCCGTCTGCTGGTTCGGCAGGATGTGTCGCGTTTTGGTGTCATGCGTGCGACGCGGGGGTGACAACGGATGTCATCGAGCTGCCACGCCAGTGACATATGGCTCCACCACCGTCACCCGGGCCTTCGCAGGATCTTTGCAAAAAGGCTCCAACCGCACTGCGCACACGCCGTGCTCCTGCGAAGGCAGGAGCCCAGGATCAAGCAGGACAACGCCTTATGGGACCGGCAACCCTGGGCTCCTGCCTGCGCGGGAGCACATTGGCGACTGTCGCAAAGGTCCCGCCCTGAGCCGGCGTGACGGGCAAGGGGGAGGTCTTTAACCCCCATCCACTACATCCCCGCCCATGCAGACGCTGGCATGGCTCCTCCTCCTGATCCCGGCGGCGACCTTCCTCGCCTATCCGCTGGTCGTGCTGCTCGCCGCGGCGCTCGCCCCGCGCCGCACGCCATCCGCCCCCATGGCCCCGCCCTCCATCACGATCCTGATCGGCGCGCATAACGAGGAAACCACGATCGGGCTGAAGCTCGCCTCGGTCGCGCAGGCGCTCGCCGCCTGGCCCGGCGCCGCGCAGGTGCTCGTCGCGGACGACGGCTCGAGCGACGCGACCGCCGCGATCGCGCGCGGCGCGGGCGCGACCGTCGTCGCCTGCCCGCGCGGCGGCAAGGCGGCGGCGCTCAACCGCGCCGTCCCGCAGGCGACCGGTGCGGTCATCGTGATGACCGACGCCGACCCGCTGTTCGACACGCAGACGCTCCCCGCGCTCCTCGCCCCGTTCGCCGACCCCCGCATCGGCGCCGTCGCTGGCCGGGTCGAGACGATCCGCCAGCCCGCGCGCACCCGCTTCGCCGCCGCCGATCGCGCGTTCCGCACCTACGAATCCGCGCTCCGCTCGGCGGAGGATCGCCTGTTCGGCTGCGTTTCCGCCGACGGCGGGCTCTACGCGATCCGCCGCGAACTGGTGCCGAGCGTCGTCGCGGACGTCACCGACGATTTCTACGTCAGCACCGCCGCGGTCGCCGCGGGCTATCGCATCGCCTATGCCGATGCCGCGCGCGTGTGGGAGCACAGCATCACCGGCGCGCGCCGGCAATGGCGCCGCCGCGTGCGTATCACCGTGCGCGGCCTGACGGGGCTATGGCGCCGCCGCGCGCTGATGAACCCGCTGCGCACCGGCTGGTATGCGGTCGCGCTCGTCCTCCACAAGGTCGCGCGCCGCCTCGCCCCGCTCGCGATCCTGCCGCTGTGGCTGGTGTCGGCGCTGGCCGGCGGCGCGTGGTGGATCGTCTTCGCCGCGATCACCGCCGCCGCGCTCGTCGCCCTCGCGGGCACGTTCGGCGCGCGGCTACCCGGACCGCTCCGCATCGTCCACGGCATCATGCTCCATCTTGCCGGGTTGGCGGCGGGAACGGTGCTCTTCGCCGCCGGCCGCCGCTACGCGCAATGGACCCCGCAAAAATCGTGATCGCCCTCCTCGCCCTGCAAGCCTCGCTGACCGACGATTTCGAGCACGGCCTAGACCGCTGGTCGCTGACGCAGCAGATCGGCGGCACCGTCGCCACCGCCCCCGCGACCGATCGCCGCGGCCGGGCGCTGCGTGCCGACGCCGGTCCGAAAGTCGCCGATGTCGTCGCCAAGGCCGATGTCGTCGCGCGCATCGCGCCGGTCGCACGCGGCGGCACGATCCGCGTCGCGTTCGACCTGCGCATCCCTACCGGCTTCCCGCGCGACTCGCTGCAACTCGTCGATCTGGAATGCGCCACCTGCGGCGAGGGCGGCAATCCCGGCATCCGGCTCTATCTGCGCCGCGGGCGGCTGCGGATCGACCGGTCGAAGCTGGGGATCGCGCATGCCTGGGCGCAGGACGACGCACCCGTCCTCGCCGCCGATCGCTGGTATCGCGTCGCCTGGGATCTCACCGTCTCCGACCGCGACGGCGGCAGCGCGCGCGTGACGCTCGACGGGCGCACCGTCCTCGCCGCAACCGGCGTCACCGCCCGCGCGCATGTCGATCGCGTCCAGATCGGCATCACCGCCAACTCCAACCCCTTCCCCGCGCGCGTCTTCGTCGACGCGGTCGAGGTGCGGGTCAGCAGGCGCCGTCACCCTTCGTGACCGCGCCGATCGTGCGCACGATCAGGTCCAGGTCCTGCCGCGCCGACAGCGTGCGGATGTAGCGCATGTCCATCTCCGACCGCTCGTCGAAGTCGACGTTGGCGCGCCCCGACACTTGCCACAGCCCGGTCAGCCCCGGCCTCACCGCCAGCCGCGGCAGATGCGCCATGCGATAGGTACTTGCCTCGAACGAGGTCGGTCGCGGCCCCACCAGCGCCATGTCGCCCAGCACCACGTTCCACAGATTGGGCAGCTCGTCGACGCTGCTCTTGCGCAGCCACCGCCCGATGCGCGTGATGCGCGGATCGTCCGCCAGCTTGAAATCGGGCGAGTCGGCGGCGTGGATATTGTGGATGCGCAGCGCCTCCTTCAGCGCCTCGGCATCCACCACCATCGTACGGAACTTGAACAGCCGGAACCGCCGTCCGAGATATCCGGTGCGCGGTTGGACGAACATTACCGGCCCGCCATCGTCCAGCTTGATCGCGATCGCCACCGCGACGAAGACCGGCAGCAGGATGATCGACGCCACCAGCGCCAGCGCGCCGTCGACCAGCGGCTTCACCCGCCGCGCATAGCTGCCGCGCCGCACCTCCAGCGGCAGCGGCACGCCGCGCATGTCGGCCTCGAACCGCACCCGCCGCGGCAGGTCGCGGCGACGCTCGGGCGGCGGCGGCGTCATGCGAACGCGTCCCGGCGCAGCGCGAAGACGACGCGGCGCAGCGCATTCATCGGTGCCAGCACCAGATACCAATAGAAATTGCCCTGCATCAGCCGCACCTGCGCGCGAAGCGCCAGCGCCTCCGCCGGCTGCCACCTGACCCCGATCGCGCGGTCCCCGACATGCACGCGCGAGATCACGTCCGCCGGCTCGTCCGCGGTGTTGCGCCCGCGCCCCGCAGTCGTGGCCTGGTAACCCAGCCGCCGCGCGATCGCGCGCCCTTCCTCGCGCACCACATTCTCGGGCCAGCAGAACAGCTGCGGCATCCGCCCCAGCCGGGCCGCGAACGCCACCTGGCACGCCACCAGATCCTCCTCGATCCGCCGCGACAGCATCTCCGGCGTCTCGCGCGCACCGTCGCGCCAGGCGCGCTCCGCCAGCGCCAGTCCGGACCGCGGCACGGCCGTGCCCAGCGGCACCGCCACCGGCGTTTCACGCACGTACCAGTCGTGCTTGGGGCCGGGCATCGCATCCCATTGCAGCCAGGCATGATGCCGCCAGTTCGCCGCGGTCAGCACGTCCTCCGCCGCATCCGACACCGGCACGCGCGCGTGCGCGACGCCGTGCGGCTCCACCTCGATCCCCTGCGCTTCCAGATCGGCCAGCTCGTCCCACGTCATATAGCCGTGGTCGACGCCATCGTCCCTTACCCCGCCCGCGGGATCGACGAAGTCGAGCGACGCGAACACCGTCGCGGTTATCCCGGCGGCACGCAGCAGCGGCGCGGCATGGACGTGATTGTCGCGATAGCCGTCGTCGAAATGCAGGACGACCGCGCGCGGCGGCATCGCCTCGCCCTCCGCCCGCCGGCGCGCCCATTCGCGCGTGCCGATCACCGTCGCGCCGATCCGGTCCAGCACCGCCAGATGCGTCGCCAGCGTGTCGGGATGGACGGTGATCTCACGCGACCACGGCAGCCAGCGCGCGTCGGGGCTGACCGAATGATAGGTCAGCACCGCCACCCCGGGCCGAGCGATCATCGCACGATGTCCGATCGCCAGCCCGATCAGTACCGGCACCAGCCCCCACGCGCCGCCGATCAGGACGCCCGCGACGCCACCCGCCGCGACGCACGCCGCCCAGCGCACCAGCCGCGCGCGCCGTTCCTGACGCCGCGTCATGCCGCCATCGCCCTTCGCGCGTCGCGCCACGCCTTGGCCCGCGCGCGCGCGGCATCGACCGCGTACCACGCCGCCCCGACTGGCCCGCGCGGATAGAGCGTGACGCGGTACAGCGTGTCGCACGCGTCCGCGAACCGCAACTTGTACGGCGCCGGGGTCAGCCCGTTGCCCAGTTTGTCGTACCAGTCGATCGTCGGATCCGCGCAACATGCCGCGATATGCAGCCCGGCCAGCACATAGCCGGGCGAGAAATCGGCGAACGACTCGTCGTAGCCGACCTTCATCAGCGCCAGCCGCCGCCCGCACAGGATACCGAATTCGAACGCCACCAGCCGCTGCGCGTCCCACAGCAGCGCCACGCGCAGCGCGCCCGCCGCCGCCGCACGCGCCGCCAGCAGCGTGTAGAAGGTCGCGGTCGCCGCATCGTCGGCGATGGCCGTTCCCGCGCGCCCCTTCCATCCCGATCGCTCGACCGCGAACAGGCGCGTCAGCAGCTCCGGCCCGGCCTCGCGCCGCACCTCGAATCGCATGCCCCGAGCGTCGACCAGCTCACCCTGCCCAGCGCGCAACCGCTGCCGGATCCGCTTGCTGCGCGCGGCCAGCCACGCGGAGTAAGCGGCGCGACAATCGGTCACCGGCGACAGCGCATGCGCCCGGATCGCGACCCTGAACCGCGCGTTCCAGCCACGTGCCGCCGCCAGCAGCCGCGCGTCTTCGTCCAGATACTCGATCCGCACCACCCCCCCGCGCGCTGCGCGCAACAGTCGGCGCGGCAGGTCGTCATCCGCCGCCACGCCGGGCGACAGGTCGAAGCGGATGCTGTGCGGATTGGTCGCGCTGCGCAGGAACGGCCACCGCACCGGGCCGATCGACAGCGCCCCCCGCACCACCATGACGCCGCCGACATCCTCCGCCGGGCCGAACGCCGCCGACCAGCTGTCGAACCAGCCGTGCTGGAGGTGGAAGGGCGCGCCCGGCGCGACGGTCAGCATTTAACCACTCTGCAAGTCGTCCCCGATTACCAGCCGGCTTCCGGTCATCGGCGGACTAGGCGCATGCTTCCCAAGAATTCGTGAATGGACCTCTCTTCCTCCCCTCTCGACGGCGCCGTATCCGGCAGTGCCCTGACCACCCTCGCCACGCCCGAGGAAGCGGCGGCGTTCGACGCGTTCCTGCGCGACGCGCCCTTTGCGGCCTATCAGCAGACGCGCGCCTGGGCGGCGGCGGCACCCGCATCGGCGCGGCGCGGCTGGCGCTGGTTCTTCCATCATGATGCGCACGGGCCGATCGGTGCGGCGGTGATCCGCACGACGCGGCTCGGCTTCGGCCGCTGGCTGGCGACGATCCAGCGCGGGCCGATCGTCCACGACCCCGCGCGCTTCGCGGAAACGCTCTCCGCGCTGCTCGACGCGCTGCGCGACGCCGGCTGCTGCACTGTGCAGCTGGCCCCCCGCGTCCGCGGCCGCGCCCTGCCCGTCATGACCGAGGCGTTGCGCGGCTACGGCTTCGCACCGCTCCCGCCCGCGCAGCAATCGCTGCATCAGGCGACCGGAGTCGTCTGGCTCGACAAGCCGGAGGACGAGGTGCTCGCCGCATTCCGCCAGCGCGCGCGCCGCGCGCTGCGCAGCGCCGACAAGGCCGGCATCACCGTCCGCGCCGCCACGGGGGCGCAGGATCTCGCCACCTGCCAGCGCGTCCTCGACGATTTCGCCGCCTCACGCCCCGACTACGACACCAGCGGTCAACTCGACGCACACGGACAGGCCGCGCTGGTCGCGGCCTGCGGCGGCGCGATGCTGCTGGCGGAGCGCGACGGCGTGGCGGTCGGCACGCACGCGTTCGTCCGACAGGCGGACGAGGCGATCTGGCTCTCGCTCGCGACCAGCGACCGCGACGGCGCCTCGCCCGGCTATCCGCTGCTGTGGGCGGCGATGCGCCGCGCCCGCGCGCTGGGTTGCACCGGCTACGACCTCGCCGGGCTGCCGCTCGATCAGCCGCACGACATGGGCGAAGCCGGGCGGGTACAGTTCAAGTCCGCCTTCGCACCCCATCGCCGCGTGATGCCGCCAATGCAGATGGCGGTGCTCGATCCGCTCGCGCACCACCTGCTGTTCGGCGCGCGACAGGCGTATCGCGCCTGGCGCCGCCGTGGCTGACGCCGCGGTCGCGCCGCCCCGCACGCGCAGCTCGCTCGGCACGCTGGCGCGCTCCGCGGGGCTGGTGGCGGCGATCCGCGGGGTCGATACCGTCCTGTCGTTCCTCGTTTCGGTCCTGCTCGCCAACCGCTTCGGCGCGTCGGGACAGCTCGACGCCTTCTTCCTGGCGCGCCGCACCACCGTCGGTTTCGCCGACACGATCCGCAAGCTGGTGGGACAGGTCGCCCTGCCCCCCGTGATCGCCGCCGCCGATCGCGGCGCGCCGCTGACGCTCGCCATCCTGCCACGGCGGCTGACGTGGTTCTTCGCCGCCTTCGGCGTGGTGATGCTAGCGGGAATCCTGATCCCCGGCGTGCTGGTCCACCTGTTCGCGCCCGGCTTCCGCGGCGCGCAGCACGCGCTGACCGCGCGGATGATGGCGATCATGATGCCGCTGCTCCCGCTCGCGGTCATCGCTTCGCTCCTTGCCGCGGTGCTCCAGGCGCGCCGCCGCTACGGGTTCAGCGAAGGCACCAACCTGCTCCAGCGCGCCCTGCTGGTGCTCGTCCTCGCGCTGCTGGTCCCCCCGCTCGGCATCGTGGCGGGCGCGTGGACGATGCTGGCGAGCGGCGTGGTCGGCTTCGCGATCCTGCTCGCGGGCGCCTGGTCGATCGTCCGCCCGTCGCGCCGTGCGCTGGATGGGCCCACGCCTCCCATCGCTCCGCCGGTCGCGGGCGGCGGGCTGCTCGCCGCGGTGGTCCTGAACGGTTATTTTCAGGCGTCGTCGCTGATCGACTTCGCCTTCGCCTCCACCACCGCGGACGGCGGCGTCGCCGCGCTCGAATATGGCGCGCGGCTGGTGTCGCTGATCCCCGGCCTCGTCATGTCCAGCCTCGCGACCGTCCTCGCGCCCGAACTGATCCACGCCGTCCAGCAGCAGGACCGCCGCGCCGCCGCTGCCGGGATCGAGCGGTTCCAGCGCCTCGTCCTCTTCGCGCAGGCGCCGGTGTCGGTCGGTATGATTCTGGGCGCGCCGCTGATGGTCGCGGCGCTCTTCGGCCATGGCAAGTTCGACGCTGCCGCGATCGCCTCCGCCGCCGCCTGCACGGCAGGGTACGCCGCGGCGGCGGTGTTCCTCGCCCCCATGAGCGCGATCACCTCCGCCATCTATGCCGATCCGCACCGCCCGTGCCTGCGCGACCTGACCATCATCGCCGTCCTCGGCCTCATGTTGCGCGCCGGGCTGGTCGGCGTGGCCGCGCCGGTCTGGGGCGCGGGCGGCATCGCCTGGGCCGCGGCGGGTGCCACCGCGCTCACCTTCGTCGTCGCGGAAGGTGTGGCGGTGCGGCGATTCCACCATTTCCACCTCGCGCGCCAATTGCTCGAACTCGCCCGCTGCCTCGCCTGCGCCGCCGTCGCCGCGCTGGCGGGCACAGCGCTGCTCGCGCTGCTCCCCGCCCCGCACGGCACCATCGCCGAACTGGCGCTGCTTGGCCTTCTCGGCGCGCTGGTCGTCGCCAGCTACGCCGCCGCCGCGCTGGCGCTGCGCGTGCCGGAGGTTGCGCAATTTCGCGCGCTCGCCCCGGCGCTGCTCGCCAGACGGAAGCGCCGCCGCGCATGATCCGCATCGCCTTCCTGCTGCCGCACCTGCGCCCCGGCGGGGCGGAGCGAGTCGTCGTCAACTGGGCCAACGCGCTCGATCGCACCGCCTTCGCACCCGTCGTCAAGCTGGGGCGGGTGGAAGGCGACTTCCTCCCCCTGCTCGCGCCCGACGTGCCGGTGATCGCGCTCGGCGGCCGTCGCGCGCTCACCCGCCCGTGGCGGATCGCGCGCGCGCTCGCCGCGCACCGCATCGACCTCGCCTATTCCGCGACCAGCGCGATGAACCTCGCGCTGCTCGCCGCCCCCACCAGCGTGCCCCGCATCGTCTCCGAACACACCCCGCCCGACGCCTTCGCGCGCGAGGCGAAATGGCCGCTCGCCCGCCGCGTCGCGACCACCGCGCTGTATCGCCGCGCCGCCGCCATCGCCGTTCCCACCAGCGCCATTGCACAAGCGATCCGCCACCCCCGGGTCGCGGTCATCCCCAATTCCGTCCTCGCCGACGCCCCCGCCCCGCTCCCCCCCGCGACTAACGGCCACCGACTCGTCAGCGCGGGTCGCCTCGTTCCCGCCAAGGGCTTCGACACGCTGATCGACGCCATGGCGCTTCTCCCCGACGCCACGCTGACGATCCACGGCGACGGTCCGCTGCTGGGCGACCTCGCCCGCCGCGTCGCCGACCGGAATGCCCGCGTGACCCTCGCCGGCCACACGTCCGATCTCGCCCGGGCGCTCGCCGACGCCGACCTCTTCGTCTCAGCCTCCCGCCGCGAGGGGTTCGGCAACGTCCTGATCGAGGCGATGGCGCAGGGCATTCCCGTCCTCGCCACCCGCGCCGGCGGGCCGGAAACCTTCATCCACGACGGCGTCAACGGCTTCCTCATCGACGCCGACGACGCACCCGCCCTCGCCGAGCGTATCGCCGCGCTCCTCGCCGACCCCTCCCGCCGCCACGCGGTGCGCGACGCCGCCCGCGCTACCGCCGCGGGCTATACTGTCGCCGCCTCGACCGCGCAGTTCGCCGCGCTCGCACGGACAATCGCGGGTTAAGGGTAAAGTTACGCGCGGCTGCGATAGCCGGCGCATGCGTCGCCTCCTTCCCTGCTCCCTCCTTCTGGCGCTCGCCGCCTGCGCCGGCCCGGTCCGCTACGCCCCCGCGCCGCAGGTCGCGCTGACGGCTCCCTCGCTCGACCTCGCGCGCGCCGCGTCGCGCATGGTGGAGGCGCGGCTCGATCAGGACGGCGACTTCCACGCCGGCGACCTCGTCCGCCTGACGTTCCCGTACACCCCCGCGCTCAACACCGATCAGCGCGTCGCGCTGTCAGGCGCGATCAGCCCGCCGCTGCTTGACCCCATGCCGATCCGCGGCCTCACCACCGCGATGCTTCAGACCCGCCTGCGCGCCGCCTACCGTGCGAAGCTGGCCCGGCCGGAGGTGTCGGTGGCGCTTCTGGAATACAACCGTCCCCCGCCCCCGCAGGAGATCTTCGTGCTGGGCGAGGTCGCGAAGCCCGGCAACTTCCCCTACCGCGACGGCACCACTCCGTTCGAGGGGATCGCGCGCGCCGGCGGCGGCAACCGCGACGCCGACCTGTCGCGCGTCGTCGCCCTCACCCCGCTCGGCGACCGGCTGGAGGCGCGGATGCTCGACCTGTCGGCCACGCTCCACGGTGCCACCACCCCGCTCGACTTCCTGCCGCCCTATACGATCCTGATCG
>CAJYKB010000061.1 GCA_913774925.1 uncultured Sphingomonas sp.
CGCTGCTCTACCTCAACCGCCGCGGCTATGCGCCGCTAACCCTGTGCCGGACCTGCGGGCATCGGTTCCAATGCCCCAACTGCACCGCCTGGATGGTCGAACACCGGCTGGTCCGGCGGCTGGCCTGCCATCATTGCGGCCATATCCTGCCCACGCCGCGCGCCTGCCCGGAATGCGACGGCGAGGATACGCTGGTCGCCTGCGGTCCCGGCGTCGAGCGGATCGCCGACGAGGTCGCGGCGCTCTTCCCCGAAGCGCGCACCGCCGTCGTCACCTCCGACACGATCTGGTCGCCCGCCAAGGCCGCCGAGTTCGTCGCGCGGATGGAGGCGGGCGACATCGACATCGTCGTCGGCACGCAGCTGGTGACCAAGGGCTATCACTTCCCCAACCTGACCTTGGTCGGGGTGATCGACGCCGACCTGGGGCTGGACGGTGGCGACCTGCGCGCGGCGGAGCGGACGTTCCAGCAAATCCGGCAGGTCTCGGGGCGCGCCGGGCGCGGCGCCAAGCCCGGCCATGTCTTCATCCAGACGCACAGCCCCAAGGCGCAGGTGATGCAGGCGCTGGTGACCGGCGATGCCGACGCCTTCTACGCCGCCGAGACCGAGGCGCGCGAGGAGGCCGGCGCGCCGCCGTTCGGTCGCTATGCCGCGATCATCGTGTCGAGCGAGGAACAGGTCGCCGCGCATGACACCGCGCGCGCGATCGGGCGCGCGGCACCGCGCATCGACGGCATGGAGGTATACGGCCCCGCCCCCGCGCCGCTGGCGATGCTGCGCGGGCGGCACCGCTTCCGCCTGCTGGTCCATGCGCGCCGCGCGCTCGACGTGCAGGACGTGATCCGCGACTGGCTGGGTGCGCTGGACTGGCCCGCCAAGGTGCGCGTCGCGGTCGACGTCGATCCGTACAGCTTCCTGTAGGATCCGTCGCCATGGCGAGCGGGGTCAGCCGCCGAGGCGTAGCCACAAAGCGGTCGCGTCGTCGCTCGCCTTGAAGCGCGGATAACGCGTGCACGCCGCATCGTCGCGCTCGATCGAGCGCAATTCCTCGCCCAGGGCCGCCAGCCCGCGCGCCCGCACCGCCGTCATGAGCCCGCCGCCATCATAGGCACCATAGGTATCGATCAGCGCCGCCATCCCGTCGGTCATCAGCAGCAGTTCGTCGCCTGTCGCCACAGGGACGCGCGCCATGTCCGTCGCGCGCGCGCTCTCGGTCGCATCGATGCTCAGCACCCGCTGCCCGGGCCGGGAGCGGGCGGCGCGACGGTCCGCCAGCACCGCCGGCGTGCGCAGCTTGGTCGCGCCGACCCCCGGCCCCAGCGCCGCCGCCTGCGCGCTCTCGCGGGCGCGATCGGGCGCGGGCGTGCACCAGGAAACCGCTTCGCCCGACGCGTGGAGCACCGCGCAGTCCGCCGCCCACGCGACCTCGAGCATGTCGTCGACCAGTTGCACCGCCGCGAAGGAGGCGCGCGGCAATTCCCACGCGCCTTCGGGCTCGCGCCGCCGCTGCGCCGCATAAAGCGCCTCGACCGCCGCGAAGACCCGCCCGCAGGTCGCCCGCAGATCCTCCGCCACCGCCGCCGCGAACGCCGCATCGGCGCTCGCGGACAGCCACGCCGCGCCACCCTGCGCGCCGAGCAGCCCGGGCGGCGACAAATCGGTCGCGCCGTCGATCACCCAGGCGTGCCGCGCGCTCGAACCCGCGCGATCGTCATTGGGCGTGGCGCGGTCGCCGCACAGGCTGAGCGACTGGATCAGGTCGAGATGCATAAGCTTCACCTAGACCCCGATCATGTCACTTTGCCATCAATCCGCGAACAGCAGCACCGGCGTCTCGAGATATTTGCGCAGCGCCTGGACATAGCTGGCCGCGTCCCAGCCATCCACGACGCGGTGGTCGCAACTGATCGACAGGTTCATCAGCTTCGCGCGGACGATGTCATCTCCCTTGAACACCGGGCGTTCGACGATCTTGTTCGGCCCGATGATCGCCACTTCGGGGCGGTTGATGACCGGCGTCGTCGCGATGCCGCCAAGCGGGCCGAGCGAGGTGACGGTGATCGTGCCCCCGCCCAGCTCCTGCGGGGTCAGCTTGCCCGCACGCGCCGCATTGGCCAGCCGCGAAATCTCGGTGGCGAGTTGCCAGACGTTGCGATCCTGCGCGTCGCGGATGACCGGGACCGTCAGCCCGGCACCGGTCTGCGCCGCCATGCCGACATGGACGCGTCCCGAGCGCGTCACCACGCCCGCCTCGTCGTCGTAACGCGCGTTGAGCATCGGGAAGTCGGGCAGCGTGCGGCACATCGCGACGATCAGCAGCGGGAGCAGCGTCAGCTTGGGCCGCTCGCCCCGGTTGTCGTTCAGGTCCGCGCGCATGTCCTCCAGCGCGGTGACGTCGATCTCGTCGACATAGGTGAAGTGCGGGATGTGGCGCTTCGCCGCCGCCATGTTCTCGGCGATGCGGCGCCGCATCCCGATGACGCGCACCTGTTCGTCGTCGCGGGTGCGGCTGGCGTGGGGGGCGTGATAACCCTGCCCGGCGTTGTAGCGGAGGTACGCGTCGAGGTCGGCATGGCGGATCCGCTCACCCTCGGCGACGCGGATCGCCGACAGGTCCACGGCGAGGTCTTTCGCCCGAGCGCGGACGGCGGGCGAGGCGAGGACGGGACCGTGGTCGGCGCGCTGCTCCC
>CAJYKB010000062.1 GCA_913774925.1 uncultured Sphingomonas sp.
TCCTGGGGAAGAACGGCCGCAGCCGTTCCATCTGCTCATCAGTCAGCCAAAACAGGTCACTCATTCCGGTCTCCTTGCGGAGCCTGAATCAGATCGTGACGCTCACATCAATGGGTCCTGACCCTAAGGAGGGACGGTCGACGAACGGCATGCCGCTACCGCCCCCGCGAAGGCGGAACCTTTGCAAAGCGGCTGCAACGGCGCTCCATACACGCCGTACTCCTGCGTGCGCAGGAGCACATTGGCGACTTCAGCAAAGGCCCCGCCTTGGCCGGAGCGGTCGGATGGTGGCAATGAATGGACTCAATCGCCGCGGATGACCCATTCGTGGTTCTCGATCAGCCATGCCGGCACCGGGCGCCCGTCGCCGTCGTGCGAGGGGCGATAGCGGAAGCGCTTCTGGATCAGGCGGCAGGTGGTGTCGTCAAGCGTCGGGTTGCCGCTCGACCGCACGATCTCGCAGGTCCGGACGCGGCCGTCGGTCCAGACCATGAACTTTACGGTGACGGTGCCGTGGATCCCCGCCTCGCCGACCGCGCCCGGATAGTCGCCATCGTCGAGCCGACCGCGCAGCCAGCGCGGCGGCGTCAGGTCCATGGCGCCGCCGTCGCCGTCTCCCCAGCCGCCGCTGCCGGTGCCGTCGCCCGTTCCGCCCGCACCGGTGCCGGGCCCGGCGCGCGGCGCGGCACCCTGCGTCGCGTCGGTGCCGGCGAAGGGCTTGAGCGCGACGGTGATCGGCGGCGGGGGGAGGGGGATGACGACCACCGGGCGCGGTGCGGCCACCTCGGTCGCCTGCGAACGGATGTTGGGTGGTGCGGCGCGGCCGGAGGGGCGCGACGTGCGGACTTTCTTCGGCGTCACCTTCGCGGGGGGGCGCGGTGGCGGCGGAGGCAGGACGCGGAACAGCGCGAGGCTGCCCTCCACCTTCGCGCGGATCGCGCCGCCGGCGAGGCCGGTCAGCAGCGCCCAGCCCATCACCGCCGTCACCGCGGCGGCGGCGAGCGCGGCGCCGATGCGTTCCTGGCGGGGCTGGGCGTACATGGGGCGAGCCTAGGCCGGAGGGGATGAATGGGGGCTGAGTTGTTGCTCCCCTCCCCTGCCGGGAGAGGCAGGGGTGTGTGAGGTCTGGGTGGTACGGCGCGGCGTGTGCCTATGCAGCCGTATCGTCAGGCCTCGACCCACCCCCGGCCCCTCCCTTCCAGGGAGGGGAGTGTCACCGCTTGCCGAACTTGCGCTGAGTCTTGCCGAAGCGGGTCTTGCGGGTGCCGGGCTTGCCTTCGTTGCTGCGGCCCATCATCGGTGCCTTGTGCTGCTCGACCGGCAGGCCCAGCTCCTCCTGCTCCAATTGCCGGATCTCGTCGCGCAGGCGGCCGGCCTCCTCGAACTCCAAGTCCGCGGCGGCCTTGCGCATCTTCTTCTCCAGCTCCTCGATATAGGCGCGCAGGTTGTGGCCGACCATGTGCGGGCGGTCTTCGTCTATTTCGACGGTGACCTGATCCTTCGAGGCGACGTGCGCGATGATGTCGCCGATATTCTTGCGCACCGTCGTGGGGGTGATGCCGTGTTCCGCGTTATACGCCTCCTGCTTCTCGCGGCGGCGCGCGGTTTCGTTCATCGCGCGCTCCATGCTGCCGGTGATGCGGTCGGCATACAGGATGACGCGACCGTCGACGTTGCGCGCGGCGCGCCCGATCGTCTGGATCAGCGAGGTTTCGGAGCGCAGGAAGCCCTCCTTGTCCGCGTCCAGGATCGCGACCAGCCCGCATTCGGGAATGTCGAGCCCCTCGCGTAGCAGGTTGATGCCGATCAGGACGTCGTACACGCCCAGCCGCAGGTCGCGGATCAGCTCGATACGCTCCAGCGTCTCCACGTCGGAGTGCATGTAGCGGACCTTGATCCCCGCCTCGTGCATATATTCGGTCAGATCCTCCGCCATCCGCTTGGTCAGCGTGGTGACGAGGGTGCGGTAACCTAGCTCGGTCGTCTTGCGGCACTCGACGATCAGATCCTGCACCTGCTCCTCGACCGGCTTGATCTCGACCGGGGGGTCGATGAGGCCGGTGGGGCGGATGACCTGTTCGGCGAAGACGCCCGCGGTCTGGTCCATCTCCCACTGCCCCGGCGTCGCGGAAACGCAGACGGTCTGCGGGCGCATCGCGTCCCATTCGTTGAACCGCAGCGGGCGGTTGTCGATCGCGGAGGGCAGGCGGAAGCCATATTCCGCCAGCGTGATCTTGCGACGATGGTCGCCGCGCGACATGCCGTTGATCTGGCCGATCGTCTGGTGGCTTTCGTCGACGAAGAGTAGTGCGTTTTCGGGGAGATATTCGAACAGCGTCGGCGGCGGTTCGCCGGGCAGGCGGCCCGTCAGGAAGCGGCTGTAATTCTCGATCCCGTTGCAGCTGCCGGTCGCTGCGATCATCTCCAGGTCGAAGTGCGTGCGCTGCTCCAGCCGCTGGCGCTCCAGCAGCTTGCCCTCGATCTCCAGCTCCTTGAGCCGCTCGGTCAGTTCGTGGCGGATCGCGTCGGCGGCCTGCTTCATCGTCGGCCCGGGCGTGACGTAGTGCGAATTGGCGTAGACACGGATCGAGTTCAGGCTCGCGGACTTCTGCCCGGTCAGCGGATCGAACTCGACGATCTCCTCGATCTCGTCGCCGAAGAAGGACACGCGCCATGCGCTGTCCTCGTAATGCGAGGGGAAGATTTCCAGATTGTCGCCCTTCACGCGGAAATTGCCGCGCTGGAACGCGGCGTCGTTGCGCTTGTATTGCAGCGCGACGAGCTTGCGGACGATCTCGCGCTGGTCGACGGTGTGGCCCTTCTTCAGGTCGAAGATCATCGCCGAATAGGTTTCGACCGAGCCAATACCGTAGAGGCAACTGACCGAGGCGACGATGATGACGTCGTCGCGCTCGAGCAGCGCGCGAGTCGCGGAGTGCCGCATGCGATCGATCGATTCGTTTACCGAGCTTTCCTTCTCGATGTAGGTGTCCGACCGCGGCACATAGGCCTCCGGCTGGTAATAGTCGTAGTAGCTGACGAAATATTCGACCGCGTTGTTGGGGAAGAAACTCTTGAACTCGCCATAGAGCTGCGCGGCGAGGATCTTGTTCGGCGCCAGGATGAGCGCGGGGCGCTGCAACGCCTCGATCACCTTGGCCATGGTGAAGGTCTTGCCCGAGCCGGTGACGCCGAGCAGCACCTGATCCTTCTCGCCCGCCAGCGCGGCGTCGACCAGCTCGCGGATCGCGCCGGGCTGATCGCCGGAGGGTTGGTAGTCGCTGACCAGTTCGAAGCGCTTGCCGCCCTCCACCTTGGCCGGGCGTTGCGGGCGATGGGGGATGAACGATTCGCCGGTTTCGGGTTCGGCCAGGTTGGTGCGGATCTGGATCGCCATGCCCGGAATATGGGGCGGGTCGAAAAGGGGAACAACCCGGTGATGGTTTGCGAAGGGTTCGCAAAAAATGCTTGCATCGGGTGTGGAAGGAGTATCTTGCGGGGGCACGCGCAAGCGGCCAGAGGGCATGTGTTGCGTTGCAGCGTGCGAACCTGCGCGTCATCCGCCGGCAGCGGGAAGACCCCGCCGGCCCGTTGAAGCCGATACGTCGATCCGTTGGAGACTGAGTTTCGTGAACATGCATGTCCGCGCGCCCGTGCTGATCCCCGACAGCGCCGCCTTCACGACGATGGCGGTGAAGTGGGTCAAGCATTGGAACGAGCATCTGTTCAGCTTCGCGGTGGAGCGGCCGGCGTCGTTCCGCTTCCGCTCGGGCGAATTCGTGATGCTGGGGCTGCCGGGCCTTCCCGGTGACGACGGGACGCCGGGCAAGCCGGTGATGCGCGCCTATTCGATCGCCAGCCCGTCCTGGGCGGAGGAGCTGGAGTTCCTGTCGATCAAGGTGGCGGAGGGGCCGCTGACGGGGCGGTTGCAGGCGGTGAAGCCGGGCGATCAGCTGTACCTGGGCAAGAAGCCGACGGGGACGCTGGTGCTCGACGCGCTGCTGGGGGGGAAGCGACTGTTCATGCTGTCGACCGGCACAGGGCTCGCGCCGTTCCTGTCGGTGGCGCGCGATCCGGAGGTTTACGACCGTTTCGAGCAGGTGGTGATCGTCCACGGCGTGCGCCGCGTCGACGACCTGGCGTGGCGCGACATGCTGACCGCTCAGTTGGCGGACGATCCGCTGGTGGCGGACCAGGCGCTGTTGCAGTTCCACTATCTGCCGGCGGTGACGCGCGAACAGTTTCACACGATGGGGCGGATCACGACGCTGATCGAGGACGGCCGCCTGTTCGATGCGCCGGTGGTGGGCGAGCGGCGGTTCGATCCGGAGACGGACCGCGTGATGCTGTGCGGCTCGACCGAGATGATCCGCGAAACCGCGGGGATGCTGGAGGCCGCCGGGCTGGTCGAGGGGTCGAATGCGAACCCCGGGCAGTTTGTGATCGAGCGGGCGTTCGTGGGGTAGATCAAGGCTACTTACCTCACCCTTCCGGCGCTGCGCGCCTCCCTCCCTCTCCCAATGGGAGAGGGAAGGGGCCTGCCCGGCACAGCCGGGCGGGAAGGGAGAGGGTGACGTGACCAGTTACACCCGCACCATCCCCTTCATCACCTTGTCCAGCGTCAGCGGGTATTCGCGGATGCGCGCGCCGCACGCATTGTAGACCGCGTTCGCCACCGCCGCGCCCGCGCCGCACAGCCCGAGTTCGCCGACGCCCTTGGCCTTCATCGGCGAGGTCTTGTCGTCCAGCGTGTCGAGGAAGACGACCTCCTGGTGCGGCACGTCGAGGTGGACGGGGACGTGATATTCGGCGAGGTCGTGGTTGACGAAATAGCCGAAGCGCGGGTCGACCACCGCATCCTCCATCAGCGCGGCGCCGACGCCCATCGCCATGCCGCCGATCACCTGGCTACGCGCCGAGACGGGGTTGAGGATGCGCCCGGCGTCGAACACGCCCGCCATGCGGCGCACGCGGATCTCGCCGGTATAGGCGTCGACGCCGGCCTCTACGAAATGCGCGCCGAACGTGGCCTGCGCATATTCCTCGTCCAGCTTGCCGAACTCGATCGTGTCCTCGCCGCTCAGCCCCTCGTCGCCGACGGCCTTCGCCAGATCGACCGAGCGGCTGCCGCTCGTCACCTTGCCGTCGGCGAAGGTGGCGGTGTCGGGGTCGAACCCCAGCTTCTGCGCGATGCGGCGGCGCAGGTCGACGCAGGCGGCATAGACGCCCGCGGTCGAGCTGTTGCCGCCCCATTGCCCGCCGGAGCCGGAGGATTCGGGGAAACGGCTGTCGCCCAGCAGCACGACGACCTTGTCGAGCGGGACGCCCATCATCTCCGCCGCGGTCTGCGCGATGATCGTATAGCTGCCGGTGCCGATGTCGGTCATGTCGGTGGCGACCGTCACCACGCCCTTGCGGTCGACGCCGACGCGCGCGCCCGACTTCATGTTCATGTTGTTGCGGAACGCCGCCGCGACGCCCATCCCGACCAGCCAGCGGCCGTCGCGGACCTGCCCCGGCTTCGCGTTGCGGCGCGACCAGCCGAAGCGGCGTGCGCCTTCCTCAAGGCACCGGACGAGGTTGCGATCGGAGAAGCGGCGCTCTGGCTTTTCGGGATCGACCATCGTGTCGTTGAGGATGCGGAAGCGGACCGGGTCCATCCCCAGCTTCTCCGCCATCTCGTCCATCGCGACTTCCAGCGCCATCAGCCCCGGTGCCTCTCCCGGCGCGCGCATCGCGTTCGCTTCCGGCAGGTCGAGCACGGCGAGCCGCGTCTCGGTCAGGCGGTTGGCGCCGGCATAGAGCAATTGCGTCTGGTTGGCCGCCGTCTCCGGCCCGCCGCCGGGCAGGTCGCCCGACCATGTCTGGTGCGCGATCGCGGTGATCCTGCCGCCCTTGTCCGCGCCGATGCGGATGCGCTGGATCGTCGCCGGACGGTGGGTGGTGTTGTTCATCATCTGCGGCCGGGCGAGCGCCACCTTGACCGGGCGCCCCGCCGCCCGCGCGGCGAGCGCGGCCATCACCGCGTCGGAGCGGACCCAGAGCTTCCCGCCGAAGCCGCCGCCGATATAGGTCGAGACGACGCGAATCTTCTCCTTCGGGATCAGCAGCGTCTCGCTCATGTCGCGCACTGCCCAGGCGATCATCTGGTTCGACGTCCACAGCGTGACCGTGTCGCCCTCCCACGCTGCGATGGTGGCGTGCGGCTCCATCATCGTGTGGCTCTGGTCGGGGGTGGTGTAGGTGGCGTCGAGCGTCACCGGCGCGGCGGCGAAGGCGCCCGCGAAATCGCCGCGCTGCGTCTTCATCTTCTCGCCCGCCGCGATCGGCGCGCCCGCCTTCACCGCGGCGAGATCGTATCTGCCCTTCGCGCGGGCATAGTCGACGCGGACGCGTTTGGCGGCGTCGCGCGCCTGTTCGAACGTCTCGGCGACGACGACCGCGACCGCCTGATCGTAATGCTCGACCGTGGGACCGGCGAGCATCGTGGCGGTGTGCGCCTTGGCCTTGCCCAGCCTGCCCGCATTCTCGTGCGTGACGATCGCGATGACGCCGGGCGCGCGCTTCGCGTCGGCGGTGTCGATGCGGGTGATGCGGCCCTTCGCGACCGAGCTGCCGACGATCACGCCATAGGCATGGTTCGGGGCGACATCGTTGCGCTCATAGGCATAGGGGGCGGTGCCGCTGACCTTGAGCGGGCCGTCGATCCTCGGCGTGGGCTTGCCGACGATGCGGCCCTGATCGATCGGGTTGGTGCCCGCGGGCGTATCGAACTTCATGCGCGCGCTCCTTCCGCCAGCACCGCGGCGAGCGTGCGCTCTGCCAAGGGTATCTTGAACGCATTCTGCTCGGTGGGGGTGGCGCCGGCGAAGGCGGCATCGGCGATCGCCTTCGATCCGCCGTCGACGCGCTGCTCCGCGGCGGCGACGCGCCACGGCTGGTGCGCGACGCCGCCGAACGCGATCCGCGCCGGCCCTTTCGTGGGATTCAACACCGCCGCGACGGATACGGCGGCGAAGGCGTAGGAGGCGCGGTCGCGCACCTTGCGATAGATGTGTGTGCCGCCGATCGGCGCGGGAAGCGTGACCGCGGTAATCATCTCGGCGGGCCTCAGCGCGGTTTCGACCCAGGGCGTGCTGCCGGGCAGGCGGTGGAAGTCGGCGATCGGGATTCTGCGCGTCGCGCCGGTGGCGTCGACCGTCTCCACCGTTGCGTCGAGCGCGCGCATCGCCACTGCCATGTCGCCGGGATAGGTGGCGATACAATCCTTGCTTGTGCCGATCACCGCCAGATTGCGGCTGAACCCGCCCAGCGCGGCGCAGCCCGATCCCGGCTTGCGCTTGTTGCACGGCTGGTTGGTGTCGTAGAAATAGGGGCAGCGGGTGCGCTGGAGCAGATTGCCCGCGGTGGTCGCCTTGTTGCGCAGCTGGCCCGAGGCGGCGGACAGCAGCGCGCGCGACAGCACGCCATAGTCGCGCCGCACCCGCGGGTCTGCGGCGAGCGCGGTGTTGCGCACCAGCGCGCCGATGCGCAGGCCGCCGTCCGCGGTCGGCTCCACCGTGTCGAGGCCGAGGCGGTTGACGTCGACCAGATGGCGCGGTGTTTCCACCTGTAGCTTCATCAGGTCGAGCAGGTTGGTGCCGCCCGCGACGAACTTCGCGCCCGGGGTCTTCGCCACCGCGGCGGCGGCAGCGGCGGGGGTCGCGGCACGCTCGTAGGTGAAGGGCTTCATGCGATGTCCTTTCCGGCGACATCGGCGATCGCGGCGATGATGTTCGAATAAGCGGCGCAGCGGCAGATGTTGCCGCTCATCCGCTCGCGCAGTTCCTCGCCGGTCAGCTCTGGTGTGGCGGAGAGGTCGGTGGCGACATAGCTGGGGATGCCGTCCTTCACCTCCTGCAACACCGCGACGCTGCTCATGATCTGCCCCGGCGTGCAATAGCCGCACTGATAGCCGTCGTACTTGACGAAGGCGGCCTGCATCGGGTGCAGATCGCCGGGACGGCCCAGCCCCTCGATCGTGGTAATGTCGTCGCCGTCGTGCATCACCGCCAGCGTCAGGCAGGAATTGATCCGCTTGCCCTCCACCATCACGGTGCAGGCGCCGCACTGGCCGTGGTCGCAGCCCTTCTTGCTGCCCGTCAGCGCCAGATGCTCGCGCAAGGCGTCGAGCAATGTAACGCGCGGGTCGACGTCCAGCGTGCGCTTGCGCCCGTTGACGGTGAACGTGACGGGCAGCGTCGGCGCGGGCGGCTCCTGGGCGCCGGGCTGCGCGTCCACGTCGAGCGGGACCGCGCCCGCCGCCGCTGCGGCCGCGCCGCCGATGAGCGCGCCGCGGCGCGAGAGAGTGAAGCCGGTGTCCTCGGTCATGATGGCCCTGATCGTGGCATGCTGTTCATCCAGCAGCAAGCAGGGGGAACGACGGGGGCGGGGATGGTATCCGACTGTATCGGGGGGGATATGGTGGTGGGTCGGGGAGCGTACGTTTCTTCCTGGCGCGCCGTCATGCCGGACTTGTTCCGGCATGACGGGCAGGGTGACGAAGGGAGGGTGGGGCGATACCCTCCGTCAAAACAGGAGAGAGACCCGATGGCGACCCTGACCCCGCACCCCTTCGCCTTTCCCGACGCGGCGCTGGCCGATCTGAAGGCGCGGCTGGCGGCAACGCGCTGGCCGGAGCGTGAGACGGTCGACGGGTGGCAGCAGGGCGCGCCGCTCGACCGGGTGCAGGCGCTGTGCGAGCATTGGCGCGACCGGCACGACTGGCGCGCGTGCGAGGCGCGGCTGAACGCGCTGAACCCGTGCATGACTGCGATCGACGGGCTCGACATCCACTTCCTCCACGTCCGCTCGCCCGAGCCGGATGCGATGCCGCTGATCTTGACGCATGGCTGGCCGGGATCGGTGATCGAGTTCCTGGAGACGGTGGGGCCGCTCAGCGACCCGCGCACGTACGGTGGCGATCCGCGCGACGCCTTCCACGTCGTCATCCCCTCGCTGCCGGGGTTCGGACTGTCGGGGAAGCCGCGCGAGGCGGGCTGGAACGTCGAGCGGATCGCGTGCGCCTGGATCACGCTGATGAAGCGGCTGGGCTACGACCGGTTCATGGCGCAGGGCGGCGACTGGGGCTCCGCGGTGACCAACGCGATCGGGGCGAGCGGCGACGCGGCGGTGCTGGGCATCCACCTCAACATGGTGGTCGCGGGGCCGGCGGAGGATCAGCTGGGTGACCTGACCGCGGCAGAGAAGGCGGCGATCGCGGCGGGGCACTATTATCAGGAATGGGGCAACGGCTATGCGGTGCTGCAATCCACCCGGCCGCAGACGATCGGCTATGCACTGACCGACTCGCCGGTGGGGCAGGCGGCGTGGATCTACGAGAAGTTCGGCGACTGGACCGATCACGGGGCCGGCGACGGCGCGGGCGCGCCGGAGGCGGCGGTGTCGGTCGACCGGATGCTCGACAATATCACGCTGTACTGGCTCACCGCGACCGCTGCGTCGTCGGCGCGGCTGTATTGGGAGAGCTTCCGCACCTTCGCGGGCGATCCCGTCAAGATCCCCGTGGGGTGCAGCATCTTTCCGCGCGAGATCATGCGCCCGTCGCGGCGCTGGGCCGAGCGGCGCTATCCGCAGATCGTGCATTGGGGCGAGCCGGCGCGGGGCGGGCATTTCGCCGCGTTCGAGCAGCCCGCGTTGTTCGTGGATGAGGTACGCGCGACGCGGCGCGCGCTGCCCTGACGGGGTGGCGGTCTGCTCGACGATGCGGTACGGTGTGCATCAAGCTGACGAACGGCGTGTAGGAGAGCGATGATGGCGACCGTGGCGACGATGGACACCCCGCATTATGCCCCCGGCGAATGGGAGGCGCGGGTCGATCTGGCCGCGGCGTACCGGCTGGTGGCGCTGTACGGGTGGGACGATCTGATCTTCACGCATCTGTCGGCGCGCGTGCCGGGGCCGGAGCACCATTTCCTCATCAACCCCTATGACATGATGTTCGAGGAGATCACCGCCTCGTCGCTGGTGAAGATCGACGTTGAGGGCAATCCGGTCGGTTCGACCACGCATCCGGTCAATCCGGCGGGGTTCACGATCCACTCCGCGATCCACATGGCGCGCGAGGATGCGCATGCGGTGATGCACCTCCACACGCCGCACGGGCAGGCGGTGAGCGCGATGGAGTTCGGGCTGCTGCCGCACACGCAAACGGCGATGATCGCGAGCCACGACGTGGCGTATCACGATTACGAGGGGATCGCGACCGACCTGGAGGAGCGGGACCGGCTGGTCGCGGACATCGGCGACAAGAATGCGATGATCCTGCGCAACCACGGCACGCTGGCGGTGGGCGACAGCGTCGCGTCCTGCTTCCTGCGGCTGTATTTCCTGGAGCGCGCGTGCGAGGCGCAGGTGATGATGCTGTCGGCCGGACACGAGCGGCTCAACAACCCGCCGCAGGGCGTGGAGCACAAGGTCGCCGGGCAGTCGAACCCGAAGGGGATGGCGGGGCTGGCGCAGAAGCTGGCGTGGCCGGCGCTGCTGCGCAAGCTCGACCGGATCGATCCTAGCTACCGGCATTGACGCCATGTGCTCCTGCGAAGGCAGAAGCCCAGGGTCACGATCGGTGGCGTCGGCGTTCGTGACCCTGGGTTCCGGCGTTTGCCGGAACACGGTGGACTACCACCACGGATAGCCCTTCGGCATGTCTGTCGCGATACGCCCCGGGAACGCGGGCGCGCGCTTCTCCAGGAAGGCGGCGACGCCCTCGCGCACGTCCGGGCCGGCGCCCAGCCGTTGCGCGAACGGGCCGTCGACCTCCAACAGGTCGAACGGTAGCGGTGCGCCGGCGAAGCGCCACAGCATCTGCCGCGTCAGCGCGATCGAGACGGGGGCGGTGTGGTCCGCGATCTCCTGCGCGATGGCGCGGGCGCGGGGAAGGAGCGCATCGGGGGCGAGGACTTCGCCGACCAGCCCGCCCGCCAGCGCCTCCGCGGCGTCGAACACGCGCCCCGACAGGCACCAGCGCAGCGCCTGCGGCAGCCCGACCAGCCGCGGCAGGAACCATGCGCTCCCCGCCTCCGGCACGAGCCCGCGGCGCGCGAAGACGAAGCCGATCTTCGCGGTATCGGCGGCGATGCGGATGTCGCACGGCAGCGTGAGGGTGATGCCGACGCCGACCGCGGGCCCGTTGATCGCGGCGATCGTCGGCTTGGCGCTGTCGAACAAGGCGCCGACGAACCCGGCGCCGTCGCGCGGGCGGTCAGGGGCAGCGAAGTTCGGCCCACCGCTGCCGAAGCTTTCCGCCCCGCCCGAAATGTCCGCGCCCGCGCAGAAGCCGCGCCCCGCGCCGGTCAGGATGATCGCGCGCACCGTGTCGTCGGCATTGGCCGCGCCGATCGCCGCGGCGATCTCCGCGCCCATGACCGCAGTATAGGCGTTGAGCTTGTCCGGTCGGTTGAGCGTGATTGTCGCGACCGCGCCGTCCACCGCATATTCGATCTGCGTGTAGGTCATTGATCGCTCTCCTAGATTACTAGGTCGATCGACTTATATGCGGACGAGCGACATGTCACCCTTTTGGGGGGCGCGGCGGCCCGTCCACTGCCGATAGCCTCGGCACACAACGAGCAAGGGGATGGGGACGTGTTGAAGCAGGTGCTGAGCATCGCTGGCTTTTCGAGCGAGGCGGTGGCGATCGATCGCTACCTGGACGGGATCGAGGAGTTCGCGAAGCGGCATCAGCGTGCGCTGGCGCCGATCTTGGGACGCAGCGACAGCGTTGAGGAGAAGGCGGCGGCGATCACCGACTATCTGTCCGCGGGCGCGTTATCGTCGCTGTTCAAACGCTTCTCCGGCGAGGCGGCTCACCCGCGCGAGCGGTCCGCGTTCAGCACCGCGTCGATGGGCATGAACCGCATGTCGACGCGAGCGATGGTCGTCGTGATCCTCGGGATCGCACTGCTGGCCTATGTAGAGGCGTGGATGTTGATCGCCGTCATCCTCGGCGTCATCATTGCCAGCATCCTCACTGCGGTGATCCATAAAGCGGGGACGGATGCGTTCGAGCGCGACACGGGGCGCCTCCCTTAGGGTCCAGACCCATAACTACCAACGGGCGGGACGGCCCTGGACCCTAAGCCGGTCGTGCCGTTTATGCAGGTGTGCTTCTTCGGTGATATCGCAACGCTGCTCTGGCGCGAGCCGTTCTTGTCGCAGGGAGTGGCGGCGTCGGCGAGAGCCGATGTCCGGGCGCGGCACAAGGGGCGAGGACGGATCACAGCCACGTTGGAGAAGCCGGCGATGCGTCAGCTGATGGAACGCGAGATTGTGCGTCGGGAAGCCTCTTTCGTCACCGGGTAAGACGCGGGTTCCGGGGAGTGGAGCCCAAGGGGGATGCAGACATCGCTAGCGCACCTGAACGAAAAGGCCCCGGCATTGCTGCCGAGGCCTTTCCTGTTTCAGCCCTTAAGGCGACGCGCTTAGTCGCGGTCGCCGGTCAGGAAGGCGGGGGCGAAGGCCGGGGCGTCGCCGTCGTCCTTGGCGCCTTCGCTGCGCTCGCGGCGGGGGCCGCGGTCACCGCGGGGGGCACCGTCACGGTCGCCGCGACCTTCGCGGCGCGGGCCGCGGCCGCCGCCGTCACGGTCGCCACGCGGGCCGCCGCCTTCACGACGCGGACCGCGGTCGCTGCGCTCGCCCCGATCACCACGCGGCTCGCGGGCGGGGCGGGTGTCCTCCAGCTCGGCACCGGTTTCCTGGTCGACGACGCGCATCGACAGGCGCACCTTGCCGCGCTGGTCGATCTCGAGCACCTTGACCTTCACGGCCTGACCCTCGGTCACGACGTCGCCCGGCTTCTCGACGCGCTCGTTCTTCATCTCGGAGACGTGGACGAGGCCGTCCTTGCCGCCCATGAAGTTCACGAACGCACCGAAATCGACCAAGTTTACGACCTTGCCGTCGTAGATCTTGCCGACCTCGGCCTCTTCGACCAGGCCCTTGATCCACTTGATCGCGGCTTCGATCTGCGACGAATCCGACGACGACACCTTGATGACGCCCTCGTCGTCGATGTCGACCTTCGCGCCGGTGGTGGCGACGATCTCGCGGATCACCTTGCCGCCGGTGCCGATGACATCGCGGATCTTCGACTTGTCGATCGTGAAGGTCTCGATCCGCGGCGCGTGCGCCGACAGCTCGGTCCGGGTCGAGGACAGCGCCTTGGCCATCTCGCCCAGGATGTGCGCGCGGCCT
>CAJYKB010000063.1 GCA_913774925.1 uncultured Sphingomonas sp.
GGCCGCCTCAAAGACTGGCGGCGCGTTGCCACCCGCTACGATCGCTGCCCCACAGCCTTCTTCGCCGCCGTCACCCTCGCTGCCACGGTCATCTTCTGGCTGTGATCAACGAGTCCTGACCCTAGCAGGTCAGACCTGGCGTATGCCGCCTCCGTCTTGTTGGCGATGACATGGGCAATCGAAAACTCGATCGCCTGATGCGGGTGATTCGTGGTTTCCGCCGCCCAATCTCTAAAGGATGAGCGGAAGCCGTGTGGAACAGCGGCGATCTCCCGTTCCTTCATCAATTTTGACAGCGTCATGTCCGACAGTGCCTTGCCCGAGGCGCTAGGAAAGATAAGGTCACAGTCCTTTTGACGAAGCGCCTCACCCTCTTGAAGGATCGATAACATCCGGTCCGTCAGCGGAACGCGATGCCGCCGCTTCATCTTCATTCGCTCGGCGGGAATGGTCCAAACAGCTTGCTCCATATCTACTTCGCTCCAGCTTGAGTTTCTAACTTCACCGGAACGGCAAGCGGTATGAACTAGAAACTCAAATGCCAGCTTTGTAGAAAGCGCGGCATGACTATCACGAACGATTTTTGATAGCGGAAGACACCTCATTGTAATGTAATGCCTTCATGTGTTTGACGCTAGAACGACCGCTTTTTGAAAGTGCTTGTTGAACAGCAGCGGTAGGATTGTCAATTCGAAAGCCTCTTGCAATTCCCCAATCAAGAACAGTTCCGATGCGTTGTTTAATTCGGCGCCCAGTCTCGGCCTTCGTCGTCCAGATATGATCCAAGGCGTGAAGAATATCTGCGCTGTCGACGCGATCTATGCGCTTGGAACCGATGTAGGGGAATACGTGATTTTCAAATGATGCAAGCCACTGCTTCCGGTGCTTCTCATTGCGCCAACCGCCTTCGCGATGTGCATGAACCTGTCGTGCCGCCTCTTCGAAGCTGGGGATGGCCTTGGAGCGCCGTTTCGCTGCCAAGGGGTCCTCACCTGCCCGCGCAAGCTTTCGATGCTCTAGCGCCTTCTCACGGGCTTCTGAGAGGCTGACCAACGTGGCAGACCCAAGGCCAATGTCACTTCGCTTTCCGTTGATGACGACGCGCAAAACCCAGCGACGGGCGCCGCTTTTTTCCACTTTTAGGAAAAGACAATTGCCGTCCCCGTGAAAGCCAGGACCAAGGTTGCGCACGGCGGCGGCGGTAAGGCGCTTCTCTTGATGGCGACCGATTGGCTTGATTCCAGACATGACCAACATGTAGCTGGAAAACCAACATTCTGTCCAACATCTGATTTCAGAATAGATCGGCTCGCCGTGGAACAAGCAGGAACCTAAACACCAGATCACGTTATAAATCAGTCTTCTACGGCATTGCCGGGAACATACAGGAACAAGTCCCAGCGGCCTCCGTCTCCGCCATTATCCGCCGCTTCCACCGCCTCACGCGACCGACCGCGCGGGTTTCCCGGCATAACGGTCGAAGTCAGGGGCAGGCTTTGCGTCATTCGCTGCGAATGTCGGCGGGCGGCCGTTCCACCTCGCAGCCCTGAGCCGATCACAGGCGAGCGCGGATCGTGCCTCCCATGATGCGCGGATCGCTGGGCGTGCCGACGATCAGGCCGGAGTTGCCCGCCTGGACCGTCAGGTTCTGAACGAAATGGGCGTCGAACAGGTTGCGGGCCCACACGATCAGTTCAAGCCCGTCGGCAAAGCGGTAGCCGATGTTCGCGTTGGTCAGATTGTAACCGCGGATATAGGTGAAGCGCGACAGGCTCGGGTCGCCATTGTAGCCGCTGCGTGAGGCGGTATCGACGTGGACGAAGACCTGTCCGACGCCGACCGGCCGCTGGTAATCCAGCCCGGCCGCGACCGCGAAGCGCGGCAACGAAGCAAGGCGCCGGCCGGTCAGGCTGCACCGTGTGGTGGCGGCGGTCTGTACCTCCAGCGGGCACGGGCCGGCGGGGTAATCGGTGTATCTTCCGTCCGAATAGGCGAAGCTGGCGCGCGCACTCAGCCCCGGCAGGATGAGGGCGGTCGCGTCCGCCTCGATCCCCTTCACCGTCACCTCGGGGATGTTGGACAGGTAGCCCCGCAGCTGCACCGTCTGCGTCAGCGAGTTCTCGACGACGGTCGCCTGAAAGTCGCGGACCCTGGTGTGGAAGCCGTCGATATTGAAGACCAGGCGGTTGTCGAGCAGCGTGCTCTTCAGGCCGATCTCATAGGTCTGGTTGCGCTCGGGTCGTACCACGGCGGTCGCCAGTACCGGGCGGTTGTCGCTGTCGAGCGGCAGGCCCGACATGTTGATCCCGCCCGACTTGAACCCACGCGCATAGCTTGCATAGGCCATCGTCGTGTCGGTCATCTGCCATGCCAGATTGCCGCGCCCCGACAGGCTGCCGTCGCGATCATCCGCCGCGTAACGTTGCGGGCGCAGGACGCCGAGGCGGGCGTTGATGAGCGCGGCGTTGGTGGTCGCGGGCCCGCCGGAAACCGTGGTGGCGTAATAGCCATGCTTTTCCTCCTGCGTGTAGCGCAGGCCGACGGTGGCGGTCAGGCGATCGAGGACGCGATAATTGACCTCACCGAAAGCGGCATAGCTGAGGCTGCGAAAGTCGGTGCGGCCGTCCTGCCCGTAACCGTCGAGCAGGTCGGAGGGCACGGCGGTGTCGTTTGCCCCCGTCACCGCACCGATCAGATACCGCGCGGCGGCGGGGCCGTAGATGCTGATCGGGCGCCCCGTCAGCCGCTGGCGGAAGCCGTAGAGGCCGAGGACATACAACAGCGGCCCGGTGCCGTTCGAGGCAATGCGCAGTTCCTGACTATACTGGTCCTGCCGCGACGGGATGTGCTGCGAGCGCTGGACGGACAATCCGGTGTAGTCGCGGTCGTTTTCCGCGTCCCAGTTCCAGAAGCGCCATGCTGTGACCGACGTCAGCGTGACCAGCCCCAGATTCCAATCGGTGATCGCGCTGACGCCGCCCTCGTTGGTGGCGACGCCGAGCGGGCCGTCGATATCGGTCTTGCGGTCGTAGACGTTGGTGCTGGGGGGCGCATAGCCGAACTGCGCGGCCAGACCGTTCGGGCCGCCGAACTGGCGGTTGGCGGCGCGCAAGGACGTGCCGGTGCGAAGATACACCTGCCCGCAGCAATAGGCCTGGAAGTTGGAGAAGTCGGCGATGACGCGCATCTGGATCGTGTCGTCGGGCTTGAACAGCAGCTGGCCGCGCACCGCCTGCGTCCCGATCGTGTTGGCGGCGCGACCGGTGCGGACATTGTCGAGCACGCCGTCACGCCGGGTCGACACGCCCGAGATGCGATAGGCGATCGTGTCGGTGATCGGCCCCGAAGCCCAGCCCCTGGCCTGGACGAAATTATAGTCGCCATAGGAGAGTTCGGCGAAGCCCTCGCGCGTGAATGTGGGCGCGCGGGTGGTGATGTTGAGCGCGCCTGCGGTGGTGTTCTTGCCGAACAGCGTGCCCTGCGGCCCGCGCAGCTCCTCGACCTGCTCGATATCGGCGAAGTCGAACGCGGCGGTCGCGGGACGCGCGTGATAGACCTGATCGACATAGAAGCCGACGCCCGGTTCCAGCCCGTCATTGGCCTGGCTGACCGCGACGACGCTCGACCCCAGTCCGCGGATCGTGAAGGCGGTGTTGCGCGGGTTGGCCGAACTGTAGTTGAGCGTCGGGACCAGCGTGGTCAGACCCTGCGTGTTGACGGTGTAGCTCTGGTCGAGGAGGTCGCCGCCGACCACCGACAGTGCCGCCGGAACACGCTGCGCATCCTCCGCGCGGCGGCGCGCGGTGACGATGACCTCGCGAAGACCGGAATCGGTCGCGTCGCCGGCGGCGGGGTGCGTCGGCGTCGTCTGGGCGATCGCGGGCGCGCCGAACGCGGGCAGGGTCAGGGCGCAAAGGAACGCGGCGAATCGCTTCGACATGGATGACGGCCCCATTTGCGGCTTCGTTGCCGCGTTATATTCACGCATATATCGATATGTATTTGGGCGTATATAGTCTTCGCTGCCAACGGCGGTTTGCCGCAACGCGCATCCGCGTACGGCCGTCGCGCGTTCGATGCGCGATGACGGATGACGACAAGCGTTTGGCGGCGGAGGCCGCGGTGGAGGAGGTGCGCGACGGGATGCTCGTCGGACTGGGGACCGGGTCGACGGTCGCGTTCGCGATCGACGCGTTGATCCGCGCCGGCCGGCAGATCGATACGGTCGCCACCAGCGAAGACAGCGCGGCGAAGGCGCTGGCCGGCGGGTTGAGCGTGCGCGACTTCGCGGAGGTGTCGCGTGTCGACCTGACGATCGATGGCGCGGACGAGCTCGATCCGCAATTGCGCGCGATCAAGGGCGCGGGCGGCGCCCTGCTCCGCGAGAAGATCGTCGCCGCCGCGTCCGACCGCATGATCGTCATCGCCGATGCGTCGAAGCGCGTGGCGGTGCTGGGCCGCGCGAAACTGCCGGTCGAGGTGCTTCCCTTCGCGCGGACCTTCGTGATCGCGCGCCTCGCCGCGCTGGGTGCCGCGGTGGTCGTGCGCAACACGCTGACCGACAACGGCAACGTCATCCTCGATGCGCATTTCGGTGCGATCGCTGACCCTGCCGCACTTGCTGGTGAGATCGAACGCATCCCCGGCGCGCTGGGGCACGGATTGTTCCTAGGCGAAGTGGACGCCGCCTATATCGCCGAAAACGGCGTCGTTACGCGGCTGGAACGCGGCGGCATCAGCGGTTAAGGAGCGCGGGACTCGGCAACCGGCGTGCCGCCGGTGCGTTCCTTGACCATTCCCGACACGAGGTTGTTCATGACCGATACCGCCACCCCGCCCGCCGGCGTTCACGAAGACGGCAGCGCGCAGCGGCTCCAGATCGACACGATCCGTACCCTGTCGATGGATGCGGTGCAGAAGGCGAATTCGGGCCACCCCGGCACCCCGATGGCGCTGGCGCCGGTCGGATGGACGGTGTGGACGCAGTTCCTGCGCTATGATCCCGCGCACGCCGACTGGCCCAATCGCGACCGCTTCGTGCTGTCGGTCGGCCATGCCTCGATGCTGCTCTACAGCCTGCTGCACCTGGCCGGCGTCGAGGAGATTGACAAGGACGGCAAGAAGTCCGGCAACCCCGCGGTCAGCCTGGAGGATATCCGCCAGTTCCGCCAGCTGGGGTCGAAGACGCCCGGCCACCCCGAATATCGCCACACCACGGGCGTAGAGACGACCACCGGTCCGCTGGGCGCTGGCTGCGGCAATTCGGTCGGCATGGCGATCGCGGAGCGCTGGCTGGCGGCGCGCTACAACAAGCAAGGTTTCACGCTGTTCGACCACGACGTCTACACGCTGTGCGGCGACGGCGACATGATGGAGGGCGTCTCCGCCGAGGCCGCCAGCCTGGCGGGGCACCTGAAGCTCAGCAACCTGTGCTGGATCTACGACGCCAACCAGATCTCGATCGAGGGTGCGACCGACCTCGCCTTCGACGAGGATGTGGGCAAGCGCTTCCAGGCCTATGGCTGGAACGTCATCCATGTCGACGACGCCAACGACGTCAGCGCGCTTAAGGTGGCGCTCCAGGCGTTCCGGGACGAGACCGAGCGCCCGACCTTCATCGTCGTCCACTCGATCATCGGCTGGGGCAGCCCCCGCGCCGGCAGCGAGAAAGCGCATGGCGAGCCGCTGGGCGCGGAGAATGTCGCCAAGACCAAGGAGGCCTATGGCTGGCCGGTCGACCAGGATTTCTACGTGCCCGACGGGGTGAAGGACGCCTTCACCGCCGCCGTCCGCGACCGCGGCGCCAAGGCACGCGACGAATGGGTCGCCACCTTCGACCGCTATCGCGGCGAGCATCCGGCACTCGCCGCCGAGCTCGACCTGATGCTCAAGGACGAGCTGCCCGAGGGCTGGGACAGTGAGATTCCGGTATTCGAGGCGGACGAAAAGGGCGTCGCCAGCCGCGACGCGGGCGGCAAGGTGCTCAACACCATCGTCAAAAAGGTGCCGTGGCTGCTCGGTGGCTCGGCCGATCTCGCGCCCTCGACCAAGACCGACATCAAGGGTGCCGCCTCGTTCGAGGCCTCGAACTACGCCGGCAGCAATTTCCACTTCGGCGTGCGCGAGCATGCGATGGGCGCGGTGGTCAACGGCATGGCGCTGTCGCACCTGCGCAGCTACGGCTCCACCTTCCTCGTCTTCCTCGATTACATGCGCGCGCCGGTGCGGCTGTCGTCGATCATGGAGATCGGCGCGGTCTGGGTGTTCACGCACGATTCGATCGGCGTGGGCGAGGACGGCCCGACCCACCAGCCGATCGAGCATCTCGCCACGATGCGCGCGATCCCCGGGCTCGACACGATCCGCCCGTGCGATGCGAACGAGGTGGCGGAGGCGTGGCGCGCGGTGATGCTGGACGCGTCCACCCCCGCTGCGCTGGTGCTGTCGCGCCAGGCGCTGCCGACGCTAGACCGCTCGACGTACGCGCCTGCGTCGGGGCTGGCGAAGGGCGGCTACGTCCTCGCTGGCGGCGAGGAGACGCCTGACGTCATCCTGATCGCGACCGGCTCGGAAGTGTCGCTGGCGGTGCAGGCCTATGAGAAGCTGGCGGCGGGCGGCGTGAAGGCGCGCGTCGTGTCGCTCCCCAGTTGGTATCGTTACGAACTGCAGGACGCCGCCTATAAGGAAAGCGTGCTGCCGAAAGCAGTGCGCGCGCGCGTCGCGATCGAAATGGCGGGCGAGATCGGCTGGGACCGCTACGTCGGCACCGACGGTGCGACGATCACCATGTCGACCTTCGGCGCCTCGGCCCCGATCGCCAAGTTGCAGGACAAGTACGGCTTCACGGTCGATAACGTCGTGAAGGTCGCGAAAGAGGTGATGAAGGGCTGACCCGTCATGCCGGACTTGTTCCGGCGTCCACGGCGCCAATATCGCTGACATGCGGATTCGTGGACGGGTGGACCCCGGAACACGTCCGGGGTGACGAAGGAGTGTGAAGTGAGCAAGTTGCAGCAACTGTCGCAGGCCGGCACCGCGGTGTGGCTCGACTTCGTCGACCGCAAGTTCCTGAACGAAGGCGGGTTGCAGAAGCTGGTCGACGCGGACGGCCTGACGGGCGTGACGTCGAACCCCACCATCTTCGAGAAGGCGATGGGATCGGGCGAGGCCTATGACGAGGGCTTCGCGACCTTCGACGAGGGGCACCCCGGCGCGACCGCCATGGAACGCTACGAGGCACAGGCGATTCAGGACATTCAGGCGGCCTGCGACACGCTGCTGCCGGTCTATCAGAAGCTCGACGCGGCCGACGGCTATGTCAGCCTGGAAGTGTCGCCCTATCTCGCACTCAAGGGACCGGAAACGGCCGAGGAAGCGGAACGGCTGTGGCAGGCGGTCGACCGCCCGAACCTGATGATCAAGATTCCGGGCACCGACGACGGTGTCCGCGCGATCCGCGACACCATCGCCAAGGGGATCAACGTCAACGTCACGCTGCTGTTCTCGATTCCGGCCTATCAGAAGGTCGCGATGGCCTATGTCGAGGGGCTGGAGGAGCGTGTGGCCAAGGGGCTGTCGATCGACCGCATCGCCAGCGTCGCCAGTTTCTTCATCAGCCGCATCGACGGCAAGATCGACGACGCGATCGATGCCGGCAAGGGCGGTGACGCGGCGAAGGCGCTGAAGGGCAAGGTCGCGATCGCCAATGCCAAGCTCGCCTATGCCTGGTACGAGGAGTTCGTCGCATCGGACCGCTGGCAGAAGCTGGCCGCTGCGGGCGCGCGCCCGCAGCGGCTGCTCTGGGCGTCCACCGGCACCAAGAACCCCGATTACCCCGACACGCTCTATGTCGACGAATTGATCGGCCCGGAGACGGTCAATACGATGCCGCCCAAGACCATGGACGCCTTCCGCGACCATGGCACCGTGGCGCAGACGCTGACCGCCGACGTCGAGGATGCGCGCCATGTGCTGGCGGAAGCGGAGCGGCTCGGCCTCGACCTCGACGGCGTGACGAAGACTCTGGTGGACGAGGGTGTGGCGAGCTTCAGCAAGTCGTTCGACGACCTGCTCAAGGTGATCGAGGCGAAGCAGCCGAAGTAAGCATGTGCTCCTGCGCACGCAGGAGTCCAGAGTCGCGAACGCCAACGACCATCGTCTTGCGTGGCTCTGGGTTTCGGCGTTTGCCGGAACACGTCAGGCTCGCCGATAGCCCCGGAACCACTCGACGAACGCCGGCAGCCCGACGTCGATCGGCGTCGTCGGCGCATAGCCCAGGTCGCCGCGGATCGCATCGATATCGGCATAGGTCGCGCGCACGTCGCCCGGCTGCATCGGGTGATATTCCTTCATCGCCGCGCGCCCGCACGCCGCCTCCAACACCGCGATGAACCGCCCCAGCTCCTCCGCGCCGTTGTTGCCGATATTGTACAGGCGGTGCGGCGCCACGCTGCCCCCCGCCTTGATCGCGCCATCGTCCTGCGGCGGGTTGTCGTGCGCCGCCACCACGCCGCTGACGATGTCGTCGATATAGGTGAAGTCGCGGCTCATCCGGCCCTCGCCGAACACCTTGATCGGTCGCCCCGACAGGATCGCGTCGGTGAACAGCCACGGCGCCATGTCGGGCCGCCCCCACGGGCCATAGACGGTGAAGAAGCGCAGGCCCGTCTGCGGCAGGCGGTATAGATGCGCATAGGTCTCGCTCATCAGCTCGTCCGCGCGCTTGGTCGCGGCATAGAGCGAGACGGGGTGGTCGACGCGATCCTCCACCCGGAACGGCAGCTGCGTGTTGCCGCCATAGACCGACGAGGAGGAGGCATAGACGAGGTGGCGCACCCCGCGATGCCGCGCCAACTCCAGCACGTTAACATGCCCCATCAGGTTGGAGCGCACATAGGCGTGCGGGTTCTCCAGCGAGTATCGCACCCCGGCCTGCGCGCCGAGGTGGATGATGCGGTCGACGTCCTCCCCCCCGACCGCGCCGGTCAGCGCCTCCATGTCGGCGAAATCGACCCGGTGGCACACCGCACGCTCGCCGAACCGAAGCGTCAGATGCGCGAGGCGGTCCTCCTTCAGTTGCGGGTCGTAATAGTCGTTGAACGAATCGACCCCGATCACGTGCTCGCCGCGCGCCAGCAGCCGCTCGGCCACCGCCATGCCGATGAACCCGGCCATGCCGGTGACGAGGGTGGCCATGTTCGAAACGCTCCCGTGCTGCGCAGGCCATATATGCGCGCAAGGGTTAATGGGAGGCAATCGCCGGCCCGTGTTCCAGCGAACGCCGGAACCCAGGCTCAAGCAGAACCATGATCGCCTCGGACGACAACCCTGGGCTCCTGCGTTCGCAGGAGCACGGCGCTACCGCCCCACGCCGGTATAGGCGAACCCCGCCCGCTCCACCTCGGCCAGTGAGTAGATGTTGCGCAGGTCGACCATCACCGGCTGCGTCATCAGCCCCGCCATCCGCTTCAGGTCCAGCGCGCGGAACACGTTCCACTCGGTCACGATCACCACCGCATCCGCGCCGGTGGCGGCATCGTAGGCGTCGCGGCAATAGGTGATGTCGGGCATCAGCGCGCGTGCCGCCTCGACCCCCTCGGGATCGAAGGCGCGTACCGTCACGCCCGCATCCTGCAGCGCCTGCACGATCGCGAGGCTGGGCGCGTCGCGCATGTCGTCGGTATCGGGCTTGAAGGTCAGGCCCAGCACCGCGACCGTCTTCCCCTTTGCGCCTTCGATGGTGCCCTTGTCGGTATTGGCGGCGTTCAACGCATGGAGCACCTTGCGCCCCATCGCCCGCTTGCGCGCGTCGTTCACCTTCACCACCGCCTCGACGATCCGCACCGGCGCCTCGAAATCCTCGCCCGTCTTCAGCAGCGCCAGCGTGTCCTTGGGGAAGCACGACCCGCCATAGCCCGGCCCGGCGTGGAGGAACTTCGACCCGATGCGGTTGTCCAGCCCGATGCCGCGGCTGACGTCCTGCACGTTCGCGCCCACCGCCTCGCACAGATCGGCGATCTCGTTGATGAAGGTGATCTTGGTCGCCAGGAAGGCGTTCGCCGCGTATTTGATGAGCTCCGCGGTCCGCCTGGCGGTGAACAGGATCGGGCTTTCGTTGAGATATAGCGGGCGATACACCTCGCGCATCACATTCCTCGCCCGGTCGTCCTCGGTGCCGATCACGATCCGATCGGGCCGCTTGAAGTCGCCGATCGCGGCGCCCTCGCGCAGGAATTCGGGGTTGGAGACGACCGCGACCGCGCCGGCCTCGTGCCCCGCCTCGCGCAGGATCGCCTCCACCTTGTCGCCGGTGCCGACCGGCACGGTCGACTTGGTCACGACGACGGTCGGCCCGGTGATCGCAGCCGCGATCTCCTGCGTCGCGGCGAAGACGTAGGAAAGGTCCGCATGCCCGTCGCCGCGCCGCGACGGCGTGCCCACCGCGATGAAGATCGCATCGGCTCCCTCGACCGCCCCCGCCAGATCGGTGGTGAAGGTCAGCCGCCCCGCGCCGACATTCGCAGCGACCAGCGCGGCGAGCCCGGGTTCGTAGATCGGCATCCGCCCGGCCTTCAGCGCGTCGATCTTGCCCGCATCCTTGTCGACGCAGATCACGTCGTGTCCGAAGTCGGAGAAGCAGGCGCCGGAGACGAGCCCGACATAGCCCGAGCCGATCATCGTGATCTTCATGTGCGATCCCCTTGCCGCAATGGCGGTGACGCGCGCCCTCTACGGGCTGCGACCGGGCGCGGCAACGACCGCGATCAATCGAGGAACGGCGCCGCGATCTCGGGCCGCACGCGCAGCAGGCGCCCGGTGGCGCGGTCCAGCAGCGCCCAGGTGGTGACGCCCTCCACCCGCACGCGGCCGTCGCTGCCGGTGAAGCGGAAATGACGGTCGAACCGGGCACCGCGCGGCGCCTCCGGCACCCACGTTTCGCCGGTCACCGTCTCGCCCTCGGCCACGTTGCCGCGATAGTCGATCTCGTGCCGCGTCACGACCCAGACGAACGCCGCCTGCTGTTCCGGCGGGGCGACGGCGGACCAGTGCGCCACTGCCAGATCCTGGATCCAGCGCACCCATACCGCATTGTTGACGTGACCCAGCTCGTCGATGTCCGCCGCCTGCGCGGTGAAGGAATGGGTGAAGGTCATGCGGTGCGGCTCCGGTAACGATGGACCAGCGCGATCGTGAGGCCCGCCGCGATCAGCCCGCCGACCACCCACCACAATCGGTGATCCTCCGCCAGTCGCCCGACCACCGCTTCGAACGCATGGCCGAAGACATATCCGATCGAACAGAAGATCACGCCCCAGGTGATCGCCGACGCTGCATTGACCACCGCGAACAGCCGCGGCGCCACGCCGGCGGTGCCGATCGCGATCGGGCTGATCGTGCGAAAGCCGTAGATGAAGCGAAAGGCGAAGATGAACGCGATCGGATACCGCTCCAGCATCGCCTGCGCGCGCGCGAAGGCGGGCTTCGCGCGCGCTGCCTTCACCCAGCGATGGTCGCGCATCCGCCGCCCCGCGAAGAACCAGCCCTGATCCGCGCTGAACGATCCCGTCGCCGCCGCCAGCATCGCCGCCCACATCGGGAATAGCCCGTGGTGCGCCAGCACGCCCCCCGCGATCACCGCGGCCTCCCCCTCCACCGCCGCGCCCGCGAACAGCGCGGCCAGCCCGTATTTCGCGACGATCGCCTCGATGGTCATGCGGGGCCGGCGGGAAGGAGGAAGCCGTCATGCCGGACTCGCTCCGGCATCCACCGTGCCGGGAACCAACCCAGGATGAGGTATTCGGAACGGTGGCCCCCGGAACAAGCCCGGGGTGACGAAGCAGGCCCGCTCACCCCTCCACGCCCAGCTGCCACAGCACGAAGGCATGTTCCTCCGCCGCCTCGCGCAGGCTGTCGAACCGCCCCGACTTGCCGCCATGGCCTGCGCCCATGTTGGTCTTCAGCAGCAGGATGTTGTCGTCGGTCTTTGTCGCGCGCAGCTTCGCGGCCCATTTGGCGGGCTCCCAATAGGTCACCCGCGGGTCGTTCAGTCCGCCGGAGATGAACATCGGCGGATAGTCCTGCGCGCGGACATTGTCATAGGGCGAGTAGCTGCGGATCAGCTCGAACGCCGCCTTGTCCTCGATCGGATTGCCCCATTCGGGCCATTCGCCCGGCGTTAGCGGCAGCGTCTCGTCCAGCATCGTATTGAGCACGTCGACGAAGGGCACGTCGGCGATCACCGCGCCCCACAATTCGGGATCGGAATTGACCACCGCCCCCATCAGCTCGCCACCCGCCGACCGCCCCGCGATCGCGATCTTCCCCGCGCTGGTCCACCCGTCCGCCACCAGCGCGCGCGCCACGTCGACGAAGTCGGTGAAGGTGTTGGTACGCTTCTCCAGCTTGCCGTCGTGATACCATTGCTGGCCCAGATCGTCGCCGCCGCGGATATGCGCGATGGCATAGGCCATGCCGCGGTCAAGCAGGCTCATCCGTCCGGTCGAGAAGCCCGGCGCGATCGCATGGCCGTAGGCGCCATAGGCATAGAGGAACAGCGGACGCGACCCGTCGCGCGGGAAGCCGGCGGGATAGACGATCGAGACGGGCACCTTCGTCCCGTCGCGCGCCGTGATCTCCAGCCGCTCGGTCGCGTAACGCGCCGCGTCGTAGCCGCTCGGGATCTCCTGCACCTTCAGCACCGTCATCGCGCCGGTGGCGGTGTCATAGTCGTAGACGGTGCCCGGCGTGACCATCGATTCGTAGCCCAGCCGGATCACGGTCTGCTCGTATTTGGGATTGTCGCCGGTACCCGCGGTGTAGCTCGCCTCCGGGAAGGCGATGCGCCGCGGCGCGGTGGCGGCGTCGTAGGAATGCAGCTCGATCTGGTCGAGCCCGTCCTCGCGCCCCTCGACGATGAAAAAGTCGCGGAAGCACTCCACCCCGGTCATGTAGAAGTGCGGCGACGGCGCGATCCGTTCGCGCCACGCGCCCGGCGCGTCGATCGGCGCGGTGCACAGCCGCCACATCGGATCGGTGTCGTTGGTGTGGATGAACAGTGTGTCGCCATGGGTGTCGACGTCATATTCGCGCCCCGGCTGCCGGGCTGCGATCAGGATCGGCTCGGCAAAGGGATCATTCGCGGGATACAGCCGGATTTCGCTGGTGTCGTGGCTGCTCGTCACCAGCGCGATCCAGCGCCGGTCGCTCGTCTCGCTGACGCCTACCGAGAAGACGGGATCCTCCTCGTAATAGAGCGTCACGTCCTCCGCAGGATCGCTGCCCAGCCGGTGGACCTTGATCGTGCGCGTGCGCCAATGCTCGTCGGTCAGGCCGTAGAGGATATGCCGCCCGTCGCTGGTGAACACGATATTGCCGATCGTCCCCTCGATCGACGTGTCGCCCCACTTGCCCGATGCGCCGGGGATCACCTCGGAGAGGTCCGCCGATCCGTCCAGGCTCTTGAACCGGATCGTGTAGCGCTCGCCGCCATCGTCGTCGGTCGAATAGGCCATGACGCGCGCGTCCTCGCTGATCGCGATCGCGCCGACGCGGAAATATTCCTTGCCCTCGGCCAGCTTCGGCTCGTCCAGGATCAGCTGGTCCTCGCCGCCCGCGACCGGCTTGCGCCACCACAACCGATACTGGCCGCCGGTCTCGAACGCGGTCCAGTACAGCCAGTCGCCGTCCTTCTGGGGCACGCTCGATTCGTCTTCCTTGATCCGCGCCTTCATCTCTTCGTAGAGGCGGTCGACCAGTGGCTGGTGCGGCGCCATCTGCGCCTCGAAATAGGCGTTCTCGGCTTCCAAATAGGCCAGCACGTCCGGGTCGGTGACATCGGGGTAGTTCGGATCGCGCAGCCACGCCCAGGGATCCTCGATCGTGATGCCGTGGCGGGTGAAGGTGTGCGGGCGGGTGGCGGCGACGGGGGGCGTGATGGTCATGGCGCCTCTCTAACGCGTCGACCCGGGCTTGTCCCGGGGGCCACCGTACCGCACATCGCGACCATGAGACGACGGACCCCGGCATGACGGCGATCACGACACGCTTCGCGCCATCGCCGACCGGGCGACTACATATGGGCCATGCCTTCTCCGCGATCCTGGCGCACGACCATGCCCGCGCGCGGGGCGGGCGGTTCCTGCTACGGATCGAGGATATCGACGGAACACGCAGCCGCGCGGAGCATGTCGCGACCATCATGGACGACCTCGCCTGGCTGGGGCTGACGTGGGACGGCGCGGTCGTGTTCCAGTCGCAGCGGCTGGACCGATACGGCGCCGCGCTCGACCAACTGCGCGATATGGGCCTGCTCTACCGCTGCTATTGCACGCGGGCCGAGATCGCCGAGGCGATGAGCGCGCCGCATGGCCCCGCCGCGGTCTATCCCGGCACCTGCCGCCCAAGACCCTGGCACGACCCACCCGAGCGCGACGCGCCGCATTGCTTGCGGCTCGACATGGCCGCGGCGGTGGCGCGCACCGGCCCGCTGACGTGGCAGGATCACGGGCAGGAGGTGCCCGCCGATCCGCAGGCGCAGGGCGACGTGGTCATCGCGCGCAAGGACGCCCCCGCCAGCTACCACCTCGCCGTCACCGTCGACGACGCGGCGCAGGGCGTTACCGATATCGTCCGCGGGCGCGACCTGTTCGAGGCGACGCATATCCATCGCTTGCTCCAGGCGCTGCTCGACCTGCCGGTGCCCGCGTACCATCACCACGATCTGCTGACCGGCCCGGACGGCGAACGCCTCGCCAAGCGCCACGGCGCCCCCACACTGGCGGCGATGCGCGAAGCGGGCGAGGATGGCGCGGCCTTGGCGGCGCGGTTGCGGGTGGCGCGAGCGTAACCCCGCCCACGCCGTCATCCCCGCCTGCGCGGGGATGACGGCAGTTGGTAATGACGACGGCTTAGGCCGTTGCCCACCGCCCCCGCACCCCTTACATCCATCCCATGAACACGTTCCTCGTCATCCTGCTGGTCGCGGCGATGATCGCCACGGTGGTCGCGCTGGTGCGCGGTATCGTCACCTTCCTCCAGAGCGCCTCGCTGGAGGCGCGCGGGCAGGGGGAGGGGCCGACCGCGGCGCAGCTCAAGTCCAACAAGATGATGCAGATGCGCATCTTCTTCCAGGCGCTGGCGGTGCTGATCGTCGTCGTCATCCTGTTCGCCGCCGGACGGACCTGAACCGCGCATGGTCCGGCTCAACCGCATCTACACCCGCACCGGCGATGCGGGGACGACCGGACTCGTCGACGGCACGCGCGTGCCGAAGACCGATGCGCGGATGCACGCGATCGGCGACGTCGACGAGGCGAACAGTGCGATCGGCGTCGCGCTGACTACGCTGGCGCACGGCGCCGTGCGCGCCGAACTCGCGTTGGTGCAGAACGACCTGTTCGACCTCGGCGCGGACCTCGCGACCCCCGGCGAGGACTTCACCCCGTCGGAGATGACGCTGCGCATCGTCCCCGCGCAGGTCGAGCGGCTGGAGCGCGCCATCGACACGCTCAACGAACACCTCGACCCGCTGCGCAGCTTCATCCTGCCGGGTGGTGCCGCCGCGCACCTCCATGTCGCGCGCGCGACCGTGCGCCGCGCCGAGCGGTCGGCGGTGGCGATCGCGGAGGGTGCCAACCCGCAGGTGCTCAAATACCTCAACAGATTGTCGGATTATCTGTTCGTCGCCTGCCGCGTGGTGAACCAAAGTGGCGGCGGAGACGTTCTGTGGGTTGCGGGGGCCAATCGATAAGTCGCTGACGCCTGCACCCGCCGCCTCCCGCGGCGGCAGGAGTAGGTGTCATGGAAGCAGCCCGGCCCGCGATCGATGACGCGACGACGCTCGAGTCGCGATATGATGCGGTACGCTCGCTGACGGAGGCGCTGGTCGCGCCGCTCTCAGATGCCGATGCCACGGTCCAGTCGATGGACGATGCCTCGCCCGCCAAATGGCATCTGGCGCATACCACCTGGTTCTTCGAAACGTTCGTGCTGCGCGACCATGTCGCGGGCTATCGCGCCTATGACGAGCGCTTCGCCTTCCTCTTCAACAGCTATTACGAGGCGGAAGGGAAGCGCCATGCGCGTGCGCGCCGCGGCATGGTCACGCGCCCGTCGCTGGCGGAGGTGCTGGCCTATCGTGCCGCGGTCGACGCCGCGCTCCTCGATGCGCTCCCCAAGCTCCCGCCCGCTGCGGTCGAGCTGGTCGCGCTCGGCTGCCATCACGAGGAGCAGCATCAGGAGCTGCTGGTCACCGACATCCTCCACCTCTTCTCCGAAAATCCGGTCGAACCCGCGATCTGGCCCGCCGCGCCCAAGGTGCCGGTGGCGATGCCCGCGCCGATGGCGTGGATCGAATCGCCCGAGCGCGTCGTCGAGGTAGGCCATGCGGGCCACGGCTTCGCCTTCGATTGCGAGGGGCCGCGCCACCGCGCGCTCGTCCCCGCGCATGCCATCGCGGATCGCACGGTCACGAATGGGGAGTGGGCCGGCTTCATCGCCGATGGCGGCTACACCACACCGCGTTGGTGGCTGTCCGACGGCTGGGCCTGGGTCCAGCGCGAGCGGATCACAGCGCCGCTTTATTGGGAGCAGCAGGGCGGCACCTGGACCCGCTTCGGGCTCGACGGCCGCCGCGCGATCGATCCCGCCGCGCCGGTGACGCATGTCAGCTTCTTCGAGGCGGATGCCTATGCCGCTTGGGCGGGCGCTCGCCTGCCGACCGAGTTCGAATGGGAAGCCGCCGCTGCGGCGCACGACGCGCACGCCGGAAACCAGCTCGACGCAGCCGGTCCGGTCGAGCCGCGCCCATCCGCCGGCGGCCCCGCCTTCTTCGGTGACGTGTGGGAATGGACCGGCTCCGCCTACCGTCCCTATCCCGGTTTCGTCGCCGCTGAGGGCGCGGTCGGCGAATACAACGGCAAGTTCATGAGCGGACAGTTCGTGCTGCGCGGCGGCAGCTGCGCCACCCCGCGCGGCCATGCGCGCGCCAGCTACCGCAACTTCTTCTACCCGCATCAGCGCTGGCAATTCACCGGCGTGCGGCTTGCAAAGGACCTGTGACACGATGCTTAAGCCGGAGATCGAGGATGGTCAGGCGAGCCTCGCCGACCCGCAATTCCGCGCCGACGTGCTGTCGGGGCTGACGCGCCGCCCGCGCGCCATCCCCGCGCGCTGGTTCTACGACCATCGCGGGTCGCAATTGTTCGAGGAGATCACCGCGCTCCCCGAATATTATCCCACTCGCACCGAGACCGCGTTGCTCCATTCGCTGTGCCCGGAGCTGCGCGCATTGACCGGCGAGGGGCGCGCGGTGGTCGAATTCGGCTCCGGTTCATCGGTGAAGACCCCCATTCTGCTCGATTGCGTCCACCCGTCGGCCTATGTCCCGATCGACATTTCAGGCGAGTTCCTGCGCGAATCCGCGCGCGATCTGGCGCAACGCTTCCCCGAGTTGCTGATCCTGCCGTTCGAGGCCGACTTCACCCGCCCGCTCACGCTACCGCGCACGATCGAGGCCACGCCGAAGCTGGGCTTCTTCCCCGGCTCCACGATCGGCAACCTGATCCCGCTGGCGGCGATCGACCTGCTGCGTGCCATGCGCGCGTCGCTGGGCGAGGGCGCGATGCTGTTGATCGGAATGGACCGGATCAAGGACGCCGACGTGCTCGTCCCCGCCTATGACGATGCGCAGGGCGTCACCGCCGCGTTCAACCTCAACCTGCTGGAGCGGATCAACCGAGAGCTGGACGGGACCGTCCCCGTCGACGCCTTCGCGCACAAGGCGGTGTGGAACGACGACCGCGCCCGCATCGAAATGCATCTGGAGGCGCGGCGCGACGCTGCGTTCGAGGTCGACGGCCGCGCGTTCGACATCGCCGCGGGCGAGACGATCCATACCGAGAACAGCCACAAATACGGCGAGCGCGACGCGCGCATCCTGCTGCGCGCCGGCGGCTGGACCCCGATCCGCGAATGGACCGACGACGAGGGCAAGTTCGCGGTGATCCTGGCCGAGGCCCAGGCGGAACGGCCGGCGCCGTAAACCGCACCCTCTCCCCTCCCTCTCAAGGGAGGGGCCGGGGGTGGGTGGCGTGCTCGCGATACGGCCGGGCCGGGCAACCCGGGTGACCGTACTGCCTGGCCCCCACCCACCCCAACCCCTCCCTGAAAGGGAGGGGCTTGATCGGCCCCTCAATCCACCGCCACCCGCGCCCGCCACGTCGTGATATACTCCGGCGCTCCGCGGCATTCCCCCATCGACGATTGCTCGACCAGTCGGAAGCGTTCGCCGTCCCATGCGAACGCCTGCATCGACCCGCAATCGCCGATCCCGCGCCCGCGGACATTGCTGGTCAGCCGGCGCCTCCGCCCATCCCAGCCGCCCGTCACTACCTGATGGCCGGGCGCGTCGCCGAACCCGGACGGCGCATCCAGTACCGCCGGCACCGGCTTTCCCTTCTCGGGCACCACGAACAGGCTGGTGTAGAGATTGTACGCCCCGTTGCCGCACGGCTGATCCACCGCCACCAGGCTGTGCGTCGCATCCAGCCGGTACGCCTTGGGCGCGACCGGACCGTTCGCGTACGGGCACACCGCGGCATCCTGCCCGATCAGCTTGGTCGCCTCCTTCGCCGAGATCGTCCGCGGTGGCCTGCCCGTCACCGGGGGCTGTTGGACGACCGGCAGCGGCGGCGGCGCGGGCACCTGCGATGCGGGTGCGCTGCCGGGGCGGCGCAGCGCGGTGCGCGTGCCGACGCGGCGTTGCGCCTCGTCGATCGCCAGCACGCTGGCGGCCAGTCCCGCGAGCGACGCCTGCGCGACCGTTCGCCCGCGCGGATCGGTCAGCGTGACCCGCCGCCCCTCCATCAGCGCCGCGGCGAGCGCGCCCTGGAACGGCAGCGCCAGCCCGCCGCCGCGGCCGGGGGCGACGACCTGCGCCAGTACCTTGCCATCGACGTTCAGCGACAGTCTGGTGGCCTTCGCGACCGTCTCCGGGATCGGCAGCGTCAGCCGCGCCAGCGCCGTCGCCGCGGCATCGCGGCGCAGCACAAGCATCAGATAGTGCGCGCCATCCTCCGCCTCGGGCACCAGCGCCACCGCGCTGCATGCGCGCTGATTGTCGCAGCCCATCGTCCAGTCCGCGAAGGTGCGCAGGTCGCCGGGGGTGGGCAGCGCCGCCTGCATCGCGGCGGCGATCAGCAGCGCCCTCATCGCCGCACGACCTTCGCGCGCCACACCGTCAGATAATGCGGGTTGCCGCGACACTCGCTCATCACGTTCTGCTCCGTCAGTCGAAAACGCGTCCCGTCCCAGGCGAACGACTGCGCGATGCCGCAATCTCCCAGCCCCCGGGCCTTGCCATAGCTGCCCAGCAGCCCGCCGTCGAAGCTGCCGTTGATGACGCTGCGCACCGGTGCGGTCGCTTCCTCCGCGTCGGGCGCGAAGCCGGAGGGGGCGTCGACCTGCGCCGGCGTCACCTTGCCGTCGCGCAGGACGAACAGCGCATCGATCTCGTTATACGCCCCCGCCGAGCAGGGCAGCAGGATCAGCGTCGCGCCGTCGCCCAGCGCATGAAGCCGTGGTTTCCAGCCGTCGCTTTGGCTCATCCGGTCCTCGCATTGCGCAATCCGGCGCATGTCCACCCATTGCATGACGCTCGGCGTCGCGGCGGTGCCGCCGGGGGTGGTCGCGACGACGGTCGGCAGCGCAGGCGCGGGTGGCACCGTGGCCGCCGGCCCCCTGGCGACCGTCGCGGTCACGCTGCCGGCACGCCCCTGTGCCGCGTCGATGAAGCGCAGCGCGGCCGACGCGCCCTTGAGCGACAGGGTGGCGAGCGCCACCCCCGCCGCATCGCGCAGCGTCAGCGCCGGTGCGTTCGCCATCGCACCGGCGATCGTCGCGGCGGCGGCGCCGGCCAGGCCATCCCCCGCCACCACGAACCGGCGTCCGGCGACGACGATCGCGGCGGGCGCGCCCTTGTCGTCGCCCAGGCTGTCGAGCGCGATGTCATAGCGGCCCGCCGCCCCGGGATCGCGGGTCAGCGCCATCGTCCATGTCGGGAAATCGCCGCCCTCCGGTCCCAGCGACGCCATCGAACAGCGCAGGCCGTTGTCGCAGGCGACCGTCCAGTCGCCGAACGTCTTCGGCTCGGCCGGGGCGGGGCGCACGCCGCTGTCGCGGGGCGCCGCTGCGGAAGTGACGCTCCGCGACGGGATCGGGGAGGGCTGGGGCGCGGGCTGCGCGCTGCACGCCGCCAGCAACAGCGCCGCCATGACGACTCGCGACATCTTTCCCCCGCTACTGGTGCAAACATCCGTTGCCTGCTTAGAGGGGATCGAAGCTGAACAGGAGATGGGTATGCAGGCTGTCGGGGTGATCGGCGCGGGCCAGATGGGCGCGGGCATCGCACAGGTGAGCGCGGCGGCGGGATACCGCGTCATCCTGGCCGACGTCGACCAGGGCCGCGCCGAGGGGGGCAAGGCCGGCATCGCCAAGCGGCTGGCGCGCGACGTGGAGAAGGGCAAGATCGACGCCGACGCCCGCGACCGCCTGCTGGAGCGGATCGAACCGGTCGGCGACGTCGCGGCGATGGCGCCGTGCGGGCTGGTGATCGAGGCCGCGACCGAGCGCGAGGAGATCAAGCGCGCCATCTTCGCCAACATCGGCCCCGTGCTGGGCCCCGACGCGGTACTGGCGTCCAACACCTCGTCGATCCCGATCACCCGGCTGGCGCAGGCCGCGCCCGACGCCGGGCGTTTCATCGGCGTTCACTTCTTCAACCCGGTGCCGGTCATGGGGCTGATCGAGGTGATCCGCGGGTTGGCGACGTCCGATGCGACGGTGAAGACGGTCGAGACCTATGCCGCGGCGCTCGGCAAGCAGGTGGTGCGGGCCAACGACGCGCCCGGCTTCATCGTCAACCGCGTGCTGATGCCGATGCTGAACGAGGCGTGTTTCGCGCTGGGCGAGGGCGTGGCGACGATCCGCGATCTCGACCTTGCGTGTCAGCTCGGGCTCAACCACCCGATGGGGCCGCTGACGCTGGCCGACTTCATCGGGCTCGACACCTGCCTGGAGATCACCCGCGTGCTGTTCGACGGCACCGGCGACCCCAAGTTCCGCCCCGCGCCGCTGCTGGTGAAGTATGTCGAGGCCGGCTGGTACGGTCGCAAGACCGGGCGGGGGTTCTACGATTATTCGAGCGGCGAGGCAGTGCCGACGCGGTAA
>CAJYKB010000064.1 GCA_913774925.1 uncultured Sphingomonas sp.
GCGCGATTCGATCTGGTCACGGATGTCGGCGATGACCTGCGCGCGGCAGTCGCGCGCCTTGTTCGCGAGCGCGAGGTGGACGCCGGCCAGGCGCTCGTCGCCGCATACCGCCTGCGCGGCGGCGTCCATGCGGATCGCGAGCCGCTGCTGGCCATAGGCCGTCGCCAGGTCCAGACCCTTGAGCTGGAGCACCGCGGCATCCTTCGCCAGCGGATTTTCCGACGTTGCGGCAGTTGCCGCCCCCGCGCATGCCAGGCCGAGCGCGGCCGCGGCCAGGAAACCGAGCTTCATCATCCTCTCCTTACGTCCGTATCACGGCCGCTCATGCTGTGGCGGCGCCGTTCACATAGGAGTTCGGACGAAGGGTGACAATGTATCGCCGCTAAGCCGCTGCGGCGAAAGCCTCAGCGCAGGCGCACCACCAGCGCGGCAAGGTCGATGCGGCCGCCGAGCAGCCCGACCGGCAGGTCGGTGTCATGGTCGATCGTGCGATCCTGCGCCGGAGTCGTCAGCGTGACGCGGATCGTGCGTGCGCGCGGGCTCGACCAGTCGCGCACCGTCGCGACCGGCAGCCGAACGCGCCAGCGCCGTCCCCCCTCGACCGCGACCTCATGCCCGTTGATGAGGACGGCGGCGTCGGGCGAGGCGCGCGTGCCCGACACTTGCAGGCAGTCGACCGGCTCGCACGAGACGAGCTTCGCCTGTGGTGCGGCCGATGCCGCGGCGGGGAGGAGCGCCGCGGCGAGGAGCGCGGCGAGGTCAATCGATCGCAATGCCGGCCTCCTCGAGGATGCGGAGCGCGGGTTCCAGTATGTCCGCGTGCCGCTTCCACCGCGCGACCGCGTCGCGGTATATCGGGCGGCGTACCTGCGCGGCGCTGGGCGTCGATACCGGCGCGCTATTGTCGTGGAAGGCGAGGCAGGCGTCGGACCAGGGCAGTTCGCAATGGTCGAGCAGGCGCCGCGTCTCCCCCTCCTGATCCGCGACCAGATCCTCGTAGCGAAGCTCCAGCACGCGTCCGGGCAGCGCCGTGCGCCACAGCGTCATCAGCCGGTCGAAGCCGACGTAATATCGGGCGATGTCGGCCAGATCGTAGCTGTAGTCGTAATAGCGCGACCCGATGGCGAACAGGTTGCGGAAGTTGCCGAGCACCGTGTCCATCGGGTGGCGGCGCAGGCAGACAATCCGTGCCTGTGGCAGCGCACGTGCGATCGCGCCGACATAATGGAAGTTGCCGGGAAACTTGTCGACGAAGCGGTGCGCGGGATCGCGGCGGTGGTGCCGTGCGCGACGCAGGTAATCGCGCCCGATCGCGCCCAGGTCGGCAGAGGCGGCGGCCTGGATCGTCTCCACGTCGAGCACCTGACGCGAGCGCGTGCCCGTGGCGGCCTTCACCGCGAGCGGCATCGCCTGCAATTCGCCCGCACTTTCCACCGCCGGGTGCGAGGAAAGGATGCGGTCGACCAGTGTCGTGCCGGTGCGCGGCATGCCGATGACGAAGATCGGCGCGTCGGCGGCGGGTGCGGTGACCGGTGCGGACGCCATGGCGGGCCATGCCGCCCTGATCGCGTCGAAGATCGCGAGGTCGTCCGCGACGTCATAGCGCAGCGTCGCACGGTGCGCGGCGTTGGTCGTGCACAAGGTGTCGAGCGCGTCCGCGCCGCGGCCCAGGTCGTCCAGCTCCTTCGCCAGCGCATAGCCCAGCAGCACGCGCGAACGGTCGTCGCGCGCGCGCGAGCGGATTGTGGTCAGCCGGTCGATGTGATGGCGCCCGGCGGTCTGCTTGCGCAAGCCGGCCAGCAGATGGTGCGCGCGCGCGTCGTCCGGGACGCGCTCCAGCAGCGCCTCGATCGCTGCTTCGGCGGCATCGGTGCGTCCCAGGAAGCCGAGCGCGGCGGCCTGATTGTAGCGATAGCCGACATGGTCGGGCGCCAGCGCCACCGCCGCATCGAAGTGGGGAAGGGAGGCGGCGTGATCGCCCAGCCGCGCATAGACGCATCCCATCGTGTCGCGGCCGAGGGCATCGTCGGGAAGCGCCGCCTCGGCGGCTGTCAGCACTGCTGCGGCATCGCCGTCGCGGCGTACCGCGACATACAGCCGTGCCAGTTGCGCGCGATATTCCCCCGCCGGGCAGCGCGCCACGGCCTGCTCGATCAACCTGATCGCGGTCGCGACCCGCCCGGCTGCGGCGTCGGCCAGCCCGTGGAGAAACAAGGCCTCCGCGTCGTCGCCGCGTTCCGCCAGGATCGCACCGGCGAACCGCGCCACCGCGGTCCCATCTCCGCGTGCCAGTGCCGCGCGGGCGGCGGCGATCCGCTCGCCGCGCGGCGTGTGGGTGTCGAGCGGGCGAGCGGTCAGCAGCATCAGTTGGCGATCGCCGAATCGCCGGGGGCGCGGCGCGCCCTCATGCGCTCCGTCAGCGGGCGCAGCGGGAACAGCGTCTGCTCCCGCACCGACAGCCGCCGACGCTCGTCCTGACCGACGATGACGCCCTCGCCCTCGCGATAGGTGCCGAACAGGCGGTCGAGCAGGATCAGCGAATTGGCATAGTTGCTGCGCGTTTCGTCATAGCCGGTGGAATGGTGCAGGCTGTGATGGCGGATGGTGGTGAAGAAGAAGGAGTAGAACAGCGGCGGATCGGAGCGCACGTTGGCGTGCGCGAAGACCGAGGTGACGATCAGGACGTTGACGCCGCACAGCACCGCCGCAGTCGACAGGTCGAACAGCGCCACGATGCTGAGGCTGATGAGGAACAGCTCTACCGGGTTGCCGACCGCACCCTTCATCGCGTTCAGCTGCGTCAGGTGGTGGTGCGGCGCGTGGGTGTACCAAAGCCACGTATTGTGCATCGCGCGATGCATCCAATACTGGCCGAATTCGATCACCAGGATGACGAGCGCGACCTGCACTAGGAAGGGCAGGTGCATCGCCCATTGCGTCGTGATGCCGAGCGATGCCTTCGCCGCGCGCAGCGGATCCTCCGCCAGATGCGTCGTCAGCCAGCCGATGACCGCGGTGTTGAAGACGACGTAGCCGAGATCGGTCACGAACTCGCGGCGGTTGATCCGCCACCCCTCGTGCCGCTCCGCGACCGCCTCGATCGCCTGCACCAGCAGCGGGATGGCGGTGGCGGCGACCACGATCGTCCACGGGCTGTCGACCAGTGTCTGTGGCACGAGCGCCCAGAAGGTGCAGACGAGGCCGACGAGAAGGGGAGGGAGGAAGTCGAGGGGCTTGTGGGTCATCATCGTCCCCGGACGGTGGGCGGGACGGAGGACATGCGCACCGCGGGCAATCCGCCGACGGCGCCGGCCCGTGCGGCGAGGCCGTTCAGCAGCAGCCGCCCGATACCGCGGCTCAGCCGGGCGAGCGTGGCGATGAACGCATGTCGCGGATGGCGGCGCACCTGTTCCTCCGTGGCTTCGCAGGGAAAGGTGCTTCACCACGGCGTCATGTCGGCAGGCGCTAAATTCTGATGGCGGGCATAGGTCTGGCCTATGCCCGACGCGTCACGAATGCCGCTGCGCGCGGATGCGGCGGTACACTTCGTCGATGAACAGCTGCGTCGCGGTGTCGCGTGCGGGCTGCGCGCGGGCGAGCAGGAAGATGTCGTAGGACGGCTCGAACTCCGTCAGCAGGATCGGCCACAGCTTTCCCGCCGCGACCGCTTCGCGCGCGGACAGGATCGGCAGGAAACCGATGCCGATCCCGTTGACGATCAGCCGGCGCGCCTCGTTGACGTCCTCCGCCACGCCATTGACGCGCGTGCCCAACCGGTAGCGTCGCCTGAGCTGGGTGATCGTCTCGATCTCGTCGTCGCCGGTCAGGACGAAGCCCTCGTCCTTCAATTCGTTGAGGCGGCCGACGCGGTAGCCGAACAGCGGGTGGCTGCGCCCGCAATACAGCTGCTGCCGCTCGACGAAGAGCGGCTCGTAGATCAGGCTGCCGCGATCGCCGCCGTCATAGCCGACGCCGATCTCGACATCGCCCTGTTCCAGCGCGTCGAGCACCTGCCGCCACGGCGACACGCGGATCTCGATATGGATGTCGGGATTGCGGCGGTGGAAGCTGGCGAGCGCCTCGTCGAGTTCGGGCGAGACGATCGCGGACACCATCTGGATGCGCACGATCCCCTCGACCCGGCGGGTCGCCTGCGCGATCTGGTGCGGCATCATCCGCGCGGATTCCAGCATATCCTCGCACAGCGCCATCATCGCCTTGCCCGCGGCGGTCATCTCCACGCCGGTCGCGCCGCGGTGAAGCAGCGTCGCGCCGACATGCTCCTCCAGCCGCTTGAGCGCGGCGCTGATGCTGGGCTGCTGCTTGTTGAGCTGGCGCGCGGCGGCCCCGATCCCGCCGGCGCGGACGATGTCGACAAAGGTGCGCATCAGATTCCAGTCGACGCGACTGGCGAATTTCTGATCGGTCGGCACCGTCCGGTCGTCCATGTTGCGGTCCCTCATTCGTTCGATCGCGCGACGATGGTGACTATCGCGTCATAGATCGCATTGATGCAATCCATAAACGATCGCCGTCTTTCGCTATGACCCGGCATCGGGCGAGGTGCCGCGATGACAGACACGCTGCCCCTATCGATCGTCGACATTTCCGGGTTGGCAAGCGACGAGGCCACGGATCGCATCGCGGTGGCGCGGGCGCTGGACGACGCCTGCCGCCGCTCGGGCTTCCTCTACCTTCGCGGCGTGCAGATCGACGCCGCGCCCGGGGAGCGGCTGCTGCGGACCGCGCGGCGCTATTTCGCGCAGGACATGGCCGCGAAGATGGCCTGCTACATCGGCCATTCGTCCAACCACAGCGGCTATGTGCCCGCGGGCGAGGAGGAATTCGGCGGCGGGACGCGCGATCTGAAGGAGGCGTACGACGTCAACAACGATTATTTGAGCGAAACCGGTCGCCGCCCGCTGCTCGGACCCAACCTGTGGCCCAACCTGCCGGGGTTTCGCGACGACATATCGGCCTATTACCGCCACATGACCGCGGTCGGGCGGCAGCTGTTCGGCGCATTCGCGCTCGCACTGGAGCTGGACGAGGATCATTTCGCGCCCCAGCTGCGCCATCCGCCCAACCAGCTTCGGCTGATCCATTACCCGCTCGCCCCGGCGGCGGAGGACCGGCCGGGGATCGGCGCGCATACCGACTATGAATGCTTCACGTTGCTGTTCGCGACTGCCGCCGGGTTGCAGGTGATGGACCGCGCCGGCGCCTGGATCGACGTGCCGCTGGTCGAGGGCGCGATGGTGATGAACATCGGCGACATGATGGAGCTGATGTCGGGCGGGCGCTGGCTGGCGACGACGCACCGGGTGAAGAAGGTGGCGGAGGAACGCTATTCCTTTCCGATGTTCTTCACCTGCGACTACGACCATGTCGTCGCCCCGCTGGTGCCGCCGCACGGCGAGCGCCGCTACGCGCCGCTGCGCTGCGGCGAGCATCTGTTTCAGCAGACCGCGCAGACCTTCGCCTATCTGAAGGCGCGGCAGGCGCGTGGCGAACTGACGCTGGCGGATGCGCTGCCGCCCGGCTCGTTCGGGGTGCAGGCGTGACGCTGGCGGCGCTGCTCGCCACGCTGCCGCCGCGCGCGGCCGACACGGCGTTCCCGCCGCATTTGCTGGGGGCGTTCCGGCGGCAGTCAATCACCTTCTGCAACGGGCTGACCGATACGGTGACGCGCGTGTTCTGGTTTCAGTCGCGCAGCTTCACGATCGATCTGCGCCTGCCCGATGGCGTCGCGACCCCGGTCGACCAGCGACAGGGCTGGATCGGCGATACGTGCTGGGACGCCGCGGCCGGGGAAATGTCGTGGCGCATCGCGGCCAGCTATCAGCCGCACGACCAATGGCCGGAGGCGGCGCGGCTCCTCCCCATCGGCAACAGCGTGATCGAGATCGCGCCGTCGGGCGCGTATGTCGAGGATTGGCGGCAGCAGGCGACGCGCGGACCGCTGCTGGGGCTGCGCCTGTCCGAGGTCGTCGATGCCACGACCGGCGAGAGCGACGCGCGCGAGGGCGGGCTGATCGTGGCGGGTCCGCATATCGCGCTCGCGGTGGCGCGGCCCGCACGGGCTGCGACCGACTTGGAGGCGTACGAGGTCTCGGTCGCGCTGGATGGCGAGGGTGTGACGTGGAGCACGCAAGGGACGCGGTACGGCGAACCGATCGTGCGGGGCGCGTTCGCCATGGAGTCCGACGGAAGCGTGACGCTGACCCAGCCGGAGCGGACGCTCCGCTTCACGGTCGACGCCTGCGTGCCCGACATGACGTTCGGCAACGTCACGCCGAGTACCGATGCGGCCGCCGCCTGGTGGCGGCGCGAGGCGGCGCATCTTGCGCGTCATGCGGTCCCGCTGCGCTGATCGCTTGCACCGCATAGGCAGCATCTATGGGGTCCATATGTCGAACGCGGATGGCGTAATACCGGCCCGGCAGGAATCCTCGCCCTACAAGGCCGCAGCCGGAGCAGGGGGCAGCACATGGACGGAGTTCGCGTCGGCAAGAGGATCATCGGTGCGCAGTCGCCGGTGACGATCGGATGGGAGAACGTGCCGCGGGTCGAGGGCGGGCGGTTCAAGCAGTTGTTCTTCACCTGCTTCCAGCCCGCGGTGCTCTTCGCGCTAATCGCCTTCTGGTATTATGCGCCGAATTCGATCGCGAAGGCATCCACTGCGGTGTGGATCGGTGTCGGCTTCAAGGCGCTGCTGCTGGTGATGGAGTATTTCTTCCCGCGCTACGACAGCTGGAAGCTGACGTGGAAGGAACTGACGACCGACCTGTTCTACGTCGGGCTGGGCTATACCGCGCTGCGGCTGGTCGACGAATTCATCGGCGACGGCGCGATGATCGGCGCGATCCAGCATGCGCTGGAATGGGACAAGCTGGCTTGGTTCGTCGGTGCGCCGCTGCTGGTGCAGGCATTCCTGATCTCGTTCATCTTCGACTTCGGCCAATATTGGATGCACCGCGGGATGCACAATTGGTATCCGCTGTGGCTCAGCCACTCGGTGCACCATTACATCACCCAGCTGAATATCAACAAGGGCGCGGTCGGCAATCCGACGGAACTGTTTCTGATCGGGCTGGGGATCGGCGGCTTCTTCGACTTCCTGCCGCGCGCCGCGTTGCTCGCCGGTGCGATCGGCCTGGCGGTGGGGACGTACCAGCATATCAACGTCCGGTTCAACACACCGGCGTGGTGGCGCTACCTCTTCAACACGACCGAGCACCACAGCCTGCATCATTCGCAGGACTTCGAGGCGAGCCGCAGCAACTATTCCAACACCTGGATCGTGATCGACCGCCTGTTCGGCACCTGCGTCGATGGCGAGGCGGAGCTCTTGGGCATGGAGGGCGGACGCCGCATGTCGATCCGCGAGCAGATGACCTATCCCTTTACCGAGGCGTGGAAGACGATGCGCGAGCGCTTCGGCCGCGCGCCGGCCGCGGTGCCCGCGGAATGACCGCGGTGGCATTCGAGGGCGCGGGCGCGTCCGCCGCACCCGGCGGGCGGCGCTGGTACGACGCGATCTGGCATATCGAGGGTGAGGTGCCGCTGGGCGCGGCGGAGTCGGCGGACGAGGCGTTCGACCGGCTCGCCCCGCTGTTCCGGCACACCGGCACCACGGTCCGGCAGCAGGGCGACACGCTGACCTTCAGCAAGATCGATCCCGATGCGCAGGATCCGCTCGCGATCTTCGATCGCGGCGTGATCGAGGCGACGGCCACCGCGGGAGAGCCGGTCCTTCGCTACCGTATGGCCAGCCGCGCGCTGCTGTTCTGCTTCCTCGCGCCCCTGCTGTTCCTGGCCTTCGCGCAGGCGACGGTGCTGGTGGGGGCGTGGACGAAGCCTTCCGCGGAGGAGGCGGCGAAGGCGGAGAAGAAGCAGCAGATCCAGCTGCCGCAGAACTGGATCGACAAGGCGCTCGGCGCGCCGGCCCCGGAGCCCAAGAAGAAGAAGGCGCCCGGCGCGGAGGACGACAAGGGGCCGAAGCCGACCGCCGGGTACATCTTCGCGGGGATCTTCGCCTTCCTGTATGTTGCGGGACGGCTTCTGGAGGCGCGACTTGTCCGGCGCCAGTTTGCCCGGCATCTGTCGGGGCATCGGCAGAATTGATCCAGGCGTCGTGACGCGTGAAGCCGGTGCGGCGAAATTAGTCGCCGACGCCTCCGACAGGCGCGTTCTGGCGGTGCGCCGGTATCTTTCGACGTCTGTCCTGCGGGATCACTCGTCAGTCGGTGGACTGCCGAAGCCGCGGAGCAGCACGGCCAATTCGTTCTGCCGACTGGTCGAGGTTTTCGAATAGACGCGTTTGAGGTGGGAGCGGATCGTCTCGACCGACTTGCCGGTTGATTTGGCGATGGCGTCCACTGTGCCCCCGCTGGAGATGGCGCGGGCGACCCGGGCTTCGGTCGGCGTCAGGTCGAACAATGTCTGGATCAGGCGCGCATCGGGTGCCGCGTCGATCGCAGGGCGAGCGACGACCGCGATGATCGTTGCGCCCGCGAACACCTCGTGCGCGCTCCGCCGCACGGGCACGAGATGCAGTGCCGCCACACCGATGCCGAGTTCGTCGCGGATCGCGACCGACGCGCCCTTGCCCGTGGAGGTGACGCTGCCCAGTGCTGAGAGGAACGCCGCATCGGACGCCCGGTTCGCAAAGCGAAGGCGGTCGCGCTGCTCGATCAGCCCGACATCCAGCTGGCTGCCGAAACGATGGTTGCGCGCGACGACTTCCCCCCGTCGACCCAGGATCGCCGCGCCGGCACCGATGCGCCCGAACGCTTCGACGATCGAGCGGCACTCGCGAAGCTGCAATTCCGCCGCCAGGATCGCGGCACGCGCCAGATGCGGCCGCAACATGTCGAGCCACGGCACGGCGCGCTCGAGCGTATCGCGGTCGGAGAAGCCCTCCACGGTCAGCACGATGCGGTCGTTCGCCGTACCCATGATCAGCGTTCCCGCGCCCTTGTCCGCCTGAGCGGGCGTCAGGAAATCGCGGTAGACCGGCATGGTTGCGCGATCTTCGTCCGAATGGATGTCGTAATCGGTCAGGAAGCCGGGGTGGTCGATCCGCGTCAGCGGCGCGGTGCGCGCGTTGTCGACATGATAGCCGCCCGCGATGAACGCCTCCGCCAGCGGCCGGACACCGGGCGACAGGATGAGATGCGGGTCGCTGTCCAGATGCCTTCCCAGCGTGCCGCCGATGGCGCCGACGCTGTGCGCCAGTTGATCCAGCAGCATCGGCCAGCGATCCGGCATCAAGGCGGCTTCGTAGATGCGCCCGATCATGTCGTCGTCGTTGCCGAACACGTTCTGCCGTCTCCCCAGCGTAGCGGCGCCATGGCGGCCACTACCCATGGGCCGAGGCTGGACCATCGGCGTCCCGCTGCCGGAACGGTGTAGCAAAGGGGGCATAATCACGTTCTCACCCAATTGGGTGATGCCGCTATATGTTTGGCGATCCATCACCGCAATGTAATTGGCGGGGGGAAAGCGAAATGCAGGCGAAATTGTAGGAAATGGATTGATCGACTGATCTCGTATGTCATCGGGAATACTTCGAATGACGTATGCTGGATTACTGGTCTACTCTGTTCCACGTAGGAAGCTTCAGGGTTTCCGCGCTTGCGAGTCGTGCCATGTTCCTTCCTCTCTTGAAGATGGAAGTGTTGGTGGGGGTTGGCATGAACTTCGAGATGGCTCGTCGAGCCTCCTTCCTGGCGACGACTGGGGCGATCGTGGCGGGCGCCGTCGTGTCGACCGCCGCATCGGCGCAGATCGGGCCAAATCCGGCGCCGCAAGTACCGGTGCAGCAATCGCGAGTCGTGCCCACGCGCGAGCAGATCGAGGACATTCGCCCGGCGACCGACCCCGAAGTCCGGCGACCGGTGCTGAACGTCCAGAAGCTGCCCGACGCCGGACCGTGTCCGCTCGACGGCAGCACGGTGACGGTGGACCTGTCGCGGGTCAGCTTCGTACCGCCGCAAGGCGGGGCGTTGCCGGCGGCGCTGGCGGACGTTCTGGCGCCGCTGACGCAGACGCCCGCGGGGACGCGGCCGATCCGCGCCGTGTGCGAGATCCGCGACGATGCCAATCGCGCGCTGTACGCGGCGGGTTACGTCGCGGCGGTCCAGATCCCGGCGCAGGAGGTCGCCGACGGCACGCTCAAGCTGACGGTGGTGGCCGCGCGGATCGTGGAGACGCGCATCACCGGCTATGACGGGCCGTTGCCCGCCGGTATCGCGGCGCGCGTCGAGGCGATCCGCAATATCGATCCGCTGAACCGGGGCGAGGTGGAGCGACTGCTGCTGCTGGCCAACGACGTGCCGGGCCTGACGCTGACGCTGACGCTGCAGCCGGCGGGGCGCGATCCGGGGGATGTGATCGCGATCATCAACGTCCAGCAGCGCAAGGCGCTGGTACTTGCTAATTATCAGAACAGTGGATCGCGTCAGCTGGGCCGGTCGCTGTTCTCGGTGCGCGGCGAATTCTACGACCTGACCGGTCTGGCCGATGCGACCTTCCTGGGCGTGTCGCAGTCGAGCAGCTGGGACGAGGTGCATGTCATACAGGGCGGGCACTCGATGGGTCTGGGGGCGGGCGGCGCGCGGATCGGCGTGCGAGCCAGCCAGGCGTGGTCCAACCCCGAGATCCCCGGCCTGGACCTGCGCAGCCGGTCGCTGATCGCCGGCATCGACCTGTCGGCACCGCTCTACCGCGGATTCCAGCGCACCGGGCGTTCCGTGGACGACACCAATATCTACGCCGGCATCGGGGCGGAACTCATCAACCAGCGCTCGATCATCCGTTCGGGCAGCGCCGATCTGCCGTATTCGCGCGACCGTCTGCGCGTCGCTTATGCCAGGATCGGCGCGCGGGTCATCAGCCGCGATGCCTTCGGGCTGACGCGCGCGGATACCGACCTGCTGGTCGAGGCGCGCAAGGGGATGTCGATCCTGAACGCCACGCGCCGGGGTATCGACGGCTCGGGGTTCCAGCCCTCGCGGCTGGATGGCGATCCGGAAGCCTTCGTCCTTCGCGGCACCGCCAATCAGACGCTGCGCCCCTTCGCGCGCTTCGACCGGCTGACCTTCGACCTTGCCGCCTTCGGGCAATGGGCGAACCGGCCGCTGCTGAACCTTGAGGAATTCTCGGTCGGCAGTCTCACTTATGGCCGGGGATACGACCCCGGCGCCAATGCGGCGGACCGCGTCGTGGCGCTGCGGCTGTCGCCGCGACTGCGCCTGACCGCACCGTCCAGCGATGTCCAGGTCGATGCGACCGTCTTCTACGATGCGGTGCGGCTGTGGAACCTCGATCGCGGCACCAGCGAGAACGATCGCCTGTTGCAATCGCTGGGCGGTGGCCTGCGACTGACGATGGCGGACCGACTGGCGGTTGAGGTGACCTATGCCAGGCCGCTCGATCGCGCGCTGACGATCGACGCGCGCAGGCCGACGGACCGCGTGCTGGTGTCCATCACCACCCAACTCGCTCCCTGGAGATTCGGACGATGAGCAAGACCGTGACGATGCTGGTCCGCCGCCGGCGCGCGGCGCTGCTGGGTGGCGTGGCACTGGGGCTGCTGACGGCCGGCGGGGCCGCGGCGCAGACGGGGCCGGTGGCGGGGACTCTGCCGAACCTCGCCAACGCCGGCGGGGCGACCGTCAGCACGGCCGGCACCGCGATGAGCGTCAATCTGAACGACGCGAGCCGCACGATGGAGTGGAACTCGTTCAGCGTGGCAAGCGACGCCTCGGTCGCGTTCAATACGGCCAACACGACGAACAACTACACCGTCCTGAACCGGGTGACCGGGGCCAATCTGTCCGAAATCTATGGCCGTGTGACGTCGCAGTCCAACGTGGCGGTGTGGCTTTCCAACCCGAACGGGATCGTCTTCGGGTCGTCGGGCGCCTTTTCGGGCGGCAGCCTGGTCCTGACGACGGCCGCTCTCACCGCGGTGCCGACCACGGGCACGACCAGGCTGGCGAACATGCCCGACGCGGCCATCACCATCGCCGGTACGACCGCGAACGCCGGGCTCACCGGGCTGACCCTGACCGGAAGTCTGATCGTCGCCGCGCAGCAGGTCGCGGTGACCGGCCAGATCACCGCGACGGGCGATGTCGCACTGGTCGCGGCGCGTTCCGTGAACGTGCCGGTGACGTTCGGCAGCAACGTTCAGGTGACGATCGACGAGGGGACGACGATCGCGCAGGGCAAAGTGGTCGTTTCGTCGACGGGCTCCATCACGACGACCGGCGATCAGCACGCGATCGTCCTCGCCGGTGCCGGCGGTCTCGTCACGAACAGCGTCAATCCGTCGAACCTGCTCCTCGCGGTCGATCCCGCCGCGGCGTTGAGTGCCTCCACCGTCAACGGCCGCGTCGTGATCGCCGCCGGGGTCAGTTCGACCGAAGCCGCCGCGGGGGCGAACGCCGTGACGGTCGCCGGTGCCGCGGCCGGTACGCATGCGATCACCTCGACGACCGGCATCGCCCCGACATCTTCCACCCCGCGGTCGCTGTCAGCCGCGTCGATCAACATCACTGCCGCGGGCGCCATCGACCTTGCCAACACGCTGACGGCGGCCAGCCAACTCGACGTCTCTGCCACGCGTGCAGGGTCGACCGTGACGCTGGGCGGGAACCTCTCGGCGACGGCGGCCAGCGCGACGATCGCGGGCGCGGCGGGCGTCACGCTGGGGACCGCCGGGCAGGCGCGTTCGCTGATGGCCGGGCAGAACGTGACGATCGACGGCGGCACCGCGGGGGTCACCACGGCGGGGAGCTATGGCATCCAGTCGGGGCGGGCCAACGACACGGGGGGCATCGCGATCGGGATCGGTGGCGCCGGGTTCGCGATGTCGGGTGCGACCCTGACCGCCGGTACGGAGGCGACGAGCGGGTCGGGCTTCCGCGGCGACGTGACGCTGACCAACCGGGGCGCGACCGCTGTTCCGCTGACGCTGGAGGGGATCGACGCGAACCAGCTGTCGGTCCAGCTGCCGGCTGGCCAGCGGCTGGCGTCGGCCAATATCGGTCGGATCCGGCTGGTCGGCGATCTGGTGCTGGAGACGACAGGGGCGCTGCGCCTCGACAGCGGCACGTCGCTGACGGGGTCGGTCCGCCTCGATTCCAACGGCGACGTCAGCGGACGTGCGGGAAGCGGGGGATTGCTGAGCGGCTTCGGCCGCACGTCGCTGACCGCGGGAGCGACGGGCAAGACGATCACGGTGCGCGCGGACGGGACGACGCAGCTGGGCGACCTCCTGGCGGGGACGATCGGCACGGGTACGGCGCTGACCACGCCGCAGGTGTCGGTGACCGGGCTGGCCGTCGATCTGCTGACCGCGCAGGCGGCCACGGGCGCGTTGCGCCTGACGGCCACCGGAGCGGGGGCCGCGGGAACGATCCGCGCGACGACCCTCGCGGCGCCGCTTGGCGACATCACCCTGCTGGCGGCGGGGGATATTCGCGGCCAGGCGGCGGCGTCGGCGCTGACCAACGGCGTGCGGATCGCGAACGCGCGCGCCGGCGACGTGGATCTGGACACCACCCTTCACGCGCGGCTGGGAACGCTGAACGCCGCGGGCGGCATGACGATCGACGCCAATGGTTCGGTGACCGGCCTGTCGCGGGCGGGCGATGTCGCTGCGGGGCCTGGGATCGACATTAGCAGTGGAAGGACGCTGACGGTCGCTCGCGCGCTGGCGACGGCGCCCAATGCCGCCAACCCGGTGGCCGCACGGGTGGCGTTGGGCACGGTGAACCTCGGGACCGCCGGCGGCGCGGTGACGGTCGATGCGGCGGGTATCTCGGCCACGGCGATCGACACCGCCGGCGCGGTCACGCTGCGCGCCGGCGCGGGACTGTCGGTCGACGCACTGGGCGCCACCACGCGCGTCGGGTCGGCGATCCTGCGTCAGTCGGACGCCGCGTCCGGCGCGGACGATACCGCGGGCGGACGCTGGTCGACCGATGCCACGCTGTCGCCCAATTACGGCACGGCATCGCTGACCGCGACCGGAACCCTGGGTGTTCAGGCCGGGGTCGCTCCGTTGGCGACGGGTGCTCTGGGTATCGCGCAGATCGCCACGGCGACGGGCACGTCGGTGACGATCCAGGGCGAAGGGGTGACGGTCGGCACCGCGACCGCGACCGGTGGCGGGCTGGGGATCACCGCACGCAGCGGCGGGCTGTACCTGGGGCAGGGGTCCGCCACCGGCGCCGTGGCCCTTGCCAAGCTCGGTGCCGCCGGCCCGGTCGATGCGGACGAGGTGCGCGTCTCCGGGCTGCTGGCGGCGGGCGGGGCGTTGAGCGTCGACAGCGCCACCGACATCCGCGGCGTGCAGATGACGACGGGGACGAACGCCGCCGTCACCGCCAGCCGCGACGTGACGGGATTGAGGTCGGCGACCGCCTTCGCCGATGGCCGGCTGGCGGTGGACTACGGCCGGCTGAACGTCCTGGCTGGAACCGGGGCGGGCACGATCGCGGTCACGGCGACGAACGGCATCGCGCAGCTGGGCGATGTGGTGACCGGCGTGATGCAGGGCACGGTCGATGCGGAGTCGAACGCGCTGACCGTGACCGGCGTCGGGGTCGACGTCGACGATGCGGCCGCGCGCAATGGTAATCTGGTGCTGACGGCGGGTGTCACTGGGCTGCGGCTGCGCTTGGGAACGGCGGCATGGGGGGCGTCGCGGTGGGTGGCGGCGACGGGACGCTATGATGCGGGGATCGTCACGGCCGCCGATGCGCAGATCGGCACGCTGACCGCGGATGGCGGCGACATCCTGTTGCGGGTGGCGGGTTACCTGTCCGGCTTGCGAGGCGCGGGGCAGCAGGTCGCGTCCGTCTCCGCAGGCGTGACGACCGGGTTCGCGGATGTCGGCGATCTGACGCTGCGCAACACCGCGGGCGACGTGGTGCTCGGCCGGGCACTGGCGGATACCGTCGCGATCGAGGCAGGCGCCAGCGCGCGCATCGGCGGGCTTGCGGCCGACCGCAGTAGCGATGGCGGCGGTATCGTGGCGACGGGGACGGTGGGGATCACCGCGGGCGCATCGATCACCGGGCTGAACGGCATCGCCACCGCCGCGGCAGGGGCGAACCTGACCGCGACCGGCGGGTCGATCCAGCTGCCCTCGCCGGCGGGCTCGCCCGTACCCCGGGGCGCGATCCTCGGCGATGTCAGCGCGGCGCGCGACGTCGTATTGAGTGCGGGGGCGCTCTCGGCTCAGTCGATATCCGGCGGCGCAGTCGGGGTCAGCGCCGCCAATGGCCTGGTGGTGGACCGGGTCACCGCGGCCACCGCTACCTTCACGGGCGGGGGGGTAATCGCCGCGGACGGTGCCGGACTGACGGTCGGGGGCGACGGTGCGCTGCGTGGCGGGTTCGGCTTCGCCAACGTCGCGACCAGCGGGGCTGCTGCCACCGTCAGCATGACCGCGGGCAATGTCGTGCAGGCCGGCACCGTGTCGGCGGGTAGCGGCGATGCGCTGACGGCCGCGCTGGCCGGGCAGAATGCGCAGGTCGCGATCGCGGCGCAGGCGCTTTCCGTGCAATCGGTGCGGGCGTCGAACGGTTCGCTCACGCTCACGGCCGGGGCGGGCGACCTGTATCTCGGCACACCGGCCGGAATCGAGGCGGACTCGCTGGCGCAGGTCGTCACGGCACGGGATGCGGCGACCCTGACGAAGACCGGCGGCGCGGGCGCGGTGACGATCGCGGGTGCGTTGACCGCCGGTGCGACGGGCGGAGGCGCCGGCGGCGTCACGATCCGCAGCGACACCGATATCCTGGGCCGACGGGTGGAGAGCGTCGTCGGCGACGTCGGACTGTACGCGAACGGCGCCGTGGCGGGGCTGTACACGGTCGATCCTTCGCTCGGTGGCGCGGCGCCCGTCTTCGCGGCGTCGGGAGAGGTGTCGCTGGGCACGGTCGGTGTGGCGGGGGCGCTGCGCGTCGACGCCGGCGAGATCCGCGTCGGGTCGGTGCGAAGCGGAACGTCGATCGCGCTGACCGCCGGTGGGTCGGTGACCGGCCTCGGCACGGCGGCACCGGTTTCGGCGACCACCGGATACCGGGCGCTGGCGGTCACGTCGGGCGGTGCGGTGACGGTCGGCGGCATCGCGAACGCCGCGGTCGACGTGGCGGCGATCGGTTCGATCGATGCCGTGGGCGACGTGCAGGTCACGGGACGGCAGATCTCGATCGAATCCATCACGCGGGGGATGACGACGACGCTGACCGGCGACAGCGTGTGGGTGAACGACGTCCGCAATCTGGGTGAGTTGATCGTGACCGGCGGGAGCAGCGTCGGCCCCGTGCCGTCGCTCGTCCTGCAGGATGTGCCCGGTGGCAACAGGCAGGCGCTGGCGATCGGCTACGGTGCCGCGAACCTGGCGGTGACCGCCGCGATGGTGCCCGACAGCGATGTGGGGACGATCACGGTCGGCGCAGGGCAGGTCGCGCAACTCGGCGCCGTCACGGCCGGAGCCGGGGCGAACGACGCCCTCGTCAGGACGCCGCAGATACGCGTGGCGGCGCAGGCGGTGCAGATCGGCACCTTGACCGCCTTCGGCGGGGCGGTCGATCTGCGGGCGCTGAACGGCGATCTGGTGATCGATACCACCGGTGCGAGCGGTACGTGGATGCGGTTGCGCAAGACGGGCGCGGCGGGCGCGGTGGCGTTCGGCGCGCTGCAAAGCGGGACGCAGGCTGATGCCGACTATGCCGTCGCCAACGGCTTCCGGGGCGGCACGACGCTGATAGACAGCAGCACCTCCATCGCGGGCGGGACGATCACGGCGAAGAGCGACATCCTGTTGCGCGCGGTGGACGCCGTGACGGGGCGGGATCGCCGCGCGGGGACGACTGGCGACCTCGTCATCGGGACGGTCGATGCGGCGCAGGCGACGCTGGTTAGCGCGGGGACGATGCGGATCGGGCAGGCGACGACGAGCGGCGCGCTCTCGCTGACGGCGGCGGGGTCGATCACGGGCCTGGCAGACGTCACGTCGTCGCGCCCGCGCGGCCTCGACCTCGATGCCGGTCGCGGTGTCGACGTGGCACGCGACGTGAACGGCGCGCCGGTCGGGATCGTCGCGCTGGGCGACGTCACGGCACGGATGCCGGTCACGCTGGAGGCGGCTACCTCGGACAATCGAGCCGTCTTGGATCAGTCGATCCGGATCGCCGCCGGTCAGATCACCGCCGGAAACGTCCGTGGTGCCGGCGCCGTGTCTTTGCTGGCCGGGCGGGCGATCGATATCGCAAGCGTCAGCGCCGGCTCGCTGAGCGCCACGACCGCCGCTCGTAATGGCGAGGTGGACGCATTCAATCAGGGCGCAACCGATACGGCAGCCGGGTTCGACGAAGAACAATTGGTCCCCGGGTTCGGTGACGCCCGGCTGCTGTCGAGCGGCACGTTGGTGGTGAACAGTCGAAGCGGTGTGGCGCAGCTGGGGCGCAGCACGGGAACGGACGTCACGATCGACGCGCTGGCGATCACGCTGCGCAATCGCGACATGACGACCGGCGACGCGCTGACCGTGCGGAGCGATGCGCTCGCCAGCGGTAATGCGACGCTGACCAGCCGCACTGGCGCACTGTATCTGGAGAGCGCCACCGCGACCGGTATCGCGACGCTGGCGAAGACCGGGAACATCGACGAGATGCGCGTCGGCACGGTCCGCGCCGCACGCGTCACGCTGGACAGCGCCACTGCGATCCGCCTCGGTAACGCGGAAGCGAGGGGACGTCGCACCGACGATGGCATCGACCTCAGCGTGGTCGCCGGTACTGGCTCGGTGACCGGACTGAATGCGATCGTGGGCGGTACGCCAGTCATCGCGGACGGGCGGCTCGACAGCGCCTATGGCCGTGCGCAGCTTTTCGCGAATGCGGATGGCGCGCGGATCGGGGTGAAGGCTGCTGCCGGGTTGGCGCAGCTGGGTGACGTGAAAGCCGCGGGTAGTGTCCCGGCGGTCGGCGATCCGTCGCGGCCGCAGATCGCGGTGACGGCGAGCACGATCGACGCGGCGACGTCGCGCGGGACCGGGAACGATGACCTGCGGCAGACGGTCAGGGCCGGCACGGGGGCGGTGGCGTTGAGCGCGACGGGCCGGTTGCGCGTCGGCTTGGTGGATGCCGCCACGGGGATTGTGGCAGCGACCCAGGGCAGCATCGAGGCGGCGCGGCTGACCGCGCAAAGCCGGGACGTGACGATCACCGCGCGCGATGGGAGTATCAGCGGCCTGTCCGATCTTCCGGGCAGCGTCGCCGTCAACGATGGGCGGCTGCTTGCGGGCTACGGCCGCGCCGATATCGGGGCGACGGCAGCGGGTCGCACGGTGTCGGTGCTGGCCGGAACGGACGGGGGATCGACCGCGGCGAACCTGATCCAGCTGGGCACGGCAAGCGCGGGGGCGGGGACGACCACCAGTCGCGTCGCGAACCAGCTGACCGTTCGGGGCGGGGCGGTGGACATCGTCTCCGCGACGGCCACGAACGCCAATGCGGTGATCGATGCGCGCGTCGCGGGCGCGCGGGTGGGCACGCTGCGAACCGGCGGCGGGGTCGAGGAGTATCTCGGCACCGACAGCTATGCCGCGGGGGTGCGTGCGGTCCAGACGGTCCAGTTGGGCACGGTAAGGGCCGCGACCGGTAACGTGCGGATCACCAGCGCCACCGGCGATATCGCCGGCCTCGCGCTCGCTCCCACGGCGGCGAGCGCCACCGACGGGCGGCTGCTCTCCCGCTTCGGCCGCGCCGATTTGACCGCCGATGCGGCAGGGCGTCGCGTCCTGATCCAGGCGGCGAACGGTTCGGTCCAGCTCGGCACGGTCAGCGCCGGGCAGGGGACGACGACCGGCGCGGAAACGACGATCGACGTCGCCGCACGCGCGATCGACGCGTCCACGACCACCGCGAACAACGGCGCGCTGGCGCTGTCGGCGACGCAAGGCGCGCTGTGGCTGGGCGGCGGCAGTGCCGCGACGACCGCAACGCTGACCAAGCTAGGTACGGACGACAAGGTCCGGATCGGCGCGAACGGGCTGACGGCGGGCGGCAACGGGACGATCGGGTCGACCACCGACCTGGACGTGGCGGGCCCGGTGCGATCGACCGCTGCGGCCGGGACGTTGCGCATCACCAACACCGGCGCCAACGTAACCGCGCTGGGCGGCGCGGCAACCGCGACCGACAACCGCGCATTCACGCTGAACGCGGACGAGGTGAACCGGCTCGGCGCGGCGACGATCATCCTCGACAGCAGCACGAGAGACATGACGATCGGTGCGCTGACGATCGGCAGCAATGCCGCCGGCAGTGTGGCGAATACGTCGCTGCGACTGCTGGGGACCGGCAGCGTCACCGTGAACGGGGCGGTCGGCGGGGCGGGAACGGGGCGGACGCTTCAGATCGGGGGCACCGATGCGGTGTTGCCGTCCGGCGGGGCGCTGGCGACACCGGCCAATCTGGCGAGCACGATCACCTTCGCGCTTTCCAGCGGGGCATCGCTCGACTGGACCGGGGGCACGCTGGCGCTGGCCGGGCAGCGGATCGTCGCCGGTGACACCAGCCTGCTGGGGGCGCTGGGCGCGAGCAATCCGGTGGCGGTGAGCCGGCTGGTGTCCGATCCGTCCTCCGCGCTGTATCGCGGAAGCGGACGGACCACACCGTATCTGACCGCGAACCAGCTGTCGGTGACCTACCGCGACTATGCGCTGTTCCAGAACGGCGGCACCGGATCGGCGCAGACATCCGGCGCGGTGCTGGGGTCGGCCGGAACGCCCAATGCGCTGGCGCTTCGGCTGACGTCGCTGGGCGACAACGGGCTGGACAGTTTTGCGCTGTTCGGTTCGGTCAACGGCTTCATTTCCAGCGCGGCGGCGTTGCAGCCCGAAACCGTGATCGACTTCGCCGGCGGTACGCCGCGGACGGTGCGCATCACGCTCGCCAATTCGCGGCTCAACGGCTGCGGCATCGGCGTCGCGACCGCGGGCTGCCTGGCGGGTACGCCCCCGCCGCCGGCGCTGTCGCTGTTCGACGAGCGTCAGATCCAGCTGTTCGGCACCGACAGCAACCCCGAGCTGCAGTTCGAGCCGCTGATCGGGACCAACAACGAAGGGCTGATCGGGGATCTGGCGACCGCCGGCGCCGACGATCAGTGCCCGCCCGGCGACAAGGCCGGCTGCCCCGCGCGCAAGGAAGAGGTGAAGCCGTGATCCGTCCGCTATCCCCGATCACCGCCCTTCTGGCGGGATGTGCGCTGACCGCGCTCGCCACCACCGCGACCGCCGCGCCGCGCGCCCTGCCCGGCCGGTTCGCGGTGGGAACGGACGTCAATCGCGACCCGTGTACCGCCACGCGCTCGTGGAGCTACGGCAAGGCGCTCCTCGTTGAGCGGGAGCAACCCTTCGTCGTGACCTGCCGCGGGTCGGCGGAGCAGCGCGCGTGGATCGATGTCGCGCAGGAGAAGCCGCCGCTGGCGGCGGATGTATGCGGCGCAGCGATCCAGGCGACAATCGCGGGGATCGGCCCTGCGACGCTGCGACGCTGTGCCGACGCGCGGCTGGCGGGTGACGCGATCGTGATCGAGACGCCGACGTATCGGTTGTCGGCGATGCAGGGCGCATTGACCCCGGCGCTGTCGGCGCTGCGGACGATCCGCACCCGGGACGTGTCGGTCAGCACGGCGGGGCTGGATCAGCAACTGGTCGCGTCGCTGGCGCCGCCGCCGGCCGGAGCGCGTCCGCCGAGCGTGGCGGCGACCGGCCTCGACGTATCCAGCGCGGTCGCGCAGGGGCTCCAGGCGATCTATGCCGGTCGCAATGTCGAGGCATCGCGGCTGCTGAACGATGCGGTCGCGCTGTTCGCGACCGCCACCCCGCTCCAACGCGCCGAGTTGCGGCTGAATGCCGGGCTGGCGGATTCCAACATTCGCGAATTCGGCGCGGCCGATGCGCATTTCGCGGCGGCCGCCGCGTTGATGGCGCAGGTGCCGCCGTCGCCCGCCCGGGCACGGCTGGCGGCGCAGGCCGGTGCGTATCGCGCGCTGAACTACAACAACCAGGGCAAGTGGCAGGCGGTGCTGGACGAACTGGCCGGCGCGCGTGCGACCGCCACCCCGCTGACCGATGCGGCGACGCTGGCGCAGATCAACGGGGGGCGCGCCAGCGACCTGCAGCTGGGTGTCGATACCGACCGGCTGAACCAGATCGTGCTGCTGGCGCAGCAGCATGTCGCGCGCTCTACCGCGCTGCTGCGGCTGGGCCGTCCGGTCGAGGCGGAGCAGGCGCTGCGCGACGCCAAGGTGCAGGGCGTCGACGTCGTCGAGGCCGCGCTGGGGAGCGGCGACGCGTCCGGCCGGCTGAACTGGCTGCGTGCGCGGCTGGAGCGCCAGCAGGCGCGAATCCGCTATGCGCGCGGCGACGTGGCGGGGGCGCTGGCCAGCTTCGATTGTGCGCTGGCGACGATGCATGCCGTCGCGCTGCCTGACGCCGGCTGCCTGTTTCCCGACAATGCCGCGCGGCGCGGCACCGCGCTGGCGGGGCCGGCAATCGCGGATGCGGAGCTGGAGCGCACCGCGATCCTGGCGCGGCAGCCCGGGGTCGATCGCGGCGCGATCCTGGCGCAATACGAGCAGGCGGTGGCGACGCTGGCCAGCCAGTCGGAGGGCGGCTTCGTCGCGTCTCCGCTGCTGGCACCCTATCTGACGATGCTGGTCGAGGACGGGCAGCGCGGCGATGCGCGGGCCGCGGAGCGCTTCTTCGCGGCGTTGCAGACGGTGCGCGAGCCGGGGATCGCGCGCGAACTGGCGACGCTTCAGGCACAGGTCGGCAATGGCGCCACCGGCGGGCTGGTTCGCGAACGGCGCGAGCTGGAACGACGGCGCGGGCAGTTGCGCTACGAGATCGCGGCGCTGGCCCCCGACGCACCGCGCCTGCCCGCGGCGCAGGCCGAGGCGAACGAGGTGTCGGCGCGGCTCGACACGGTCAACGCCGAGCTGGCCCGGTCGGGCGCGACCGCGGCGGTCGACGACAGCGCCGTCACGATCGCCCAATTGCAGACCGCGCTGCAGCCAGGCGAGGCCTATTGGAAGCTGTCGCCGGTCGGCAGGCAGCTGTTCGGGACGGTCGTCACGCGCGAGGGGCCGGTGGTCTATGCGGTCGACGGCGACGCCGATGCCGTTTCCGGTCTGGCGGAGGGCGTGCTGAAGACCGCGCGCGCGATGACCGACGCCGAAGGGCGCGTGCGCATCCGTCCGTTCGCCACTGCGCTGTCGTACGACCTGTTCCGGCGTGTCGCCGGGCCAGCCGCGGACAAGCTGCGCAGTGCGAACGCGGTGATCGTCGACAGCGGCTCGACGATGGGGGCGCTGCCGGCGGCGATCCTGGTGACGTCCCCGATGGGAACCGCGGCGACCGCGAAGACCGACTATGGCACGGTGCCGTTTCTGATCCGCAAGGCGGCGGTCGCCAATGCCTTGTCCCCGCGTGCCTTCCTGCGCGTGCGCTCGGCGTTGACGCCGTCGGCCGCGCAGCAGAAGCTGATCGGGTTCGGCGCGAACGCGCTGCCGCCGGCCCCGGCGACCGCTGCGGTGGCGGAGACTCCGATCGCGCTCGCGGCGGCGTGCGTGATGCCCTATGCCCGCTGGGCGGAGGCAATGCGCTTCAACGCGCCGATCCCGGTGGACGAGATCCGCGCCGGCGCCGTGGCGCTCGGCGATCCCAATGCACCGATCGTCACGGGGGACGGCTTCACCAACGATGCGATCATCGCCGACAGCGAGCAGGGCAAGCTGGCGCAGTATCAGATCGTCCATTTCGCGACGCACGGCCTGCCCGCCACGCCGATCCCCGGCATGTGCGAGACGCCGCTGCCGCCGTCGCTGCTGACCACGGTGGAGCCGCCCGCGCCGGGGGCGCCCAACCGGTCCAACGGCCTGTTGAGCTATATCGACGTCGCGCGGCTGCGGCTCGATGCCAACCTGGTGATCCTGTCCGCCTGCGACACCGCGGCCAGCGTCAGCACGGAGGCGGGGCGTCTGGCCGGGCAGGACGAGTCCGCGCCGACGCTGGACGGACTGGTTCGCGCCTTCATCGTGGCGCAGGCGCGGGCGGTGATGGCGACCTATTGGAGCGTCCCGGCGCGCCAGGGCACCGAAGAACTGATCGAAACCTTCTATCAGGCGGGCCGTGATCGCGGCATGGGGGAGGCATTGCGCGAGGCACAGATCGCGGTGCTGAACCGGTCGGCGACATCGCACCCGTATTTCTGGGGCGCCTTCTTCCTGGTCGGCGATGGCGCCAAGACGATGCTGACCCGCCCGACCACGCTCGCCAGCCGCTGACCATGCGTGGCGCCCCCGGCGACGAGGCCATGCTGCTGGCGGAGATGCTGGGTGACGCGCGGCGCGTTCCCCCGCCACCGGCGGTCGAGCCGGCGGTTTCGGCACCTGCCGCGCATCAGCCGCCGGGCTGGCGTATCGGCATCGTCGTGATCGCGGTGCTGGCATTGCTGCTGGTCGCCGGCGTGGTGCTGGGACGTTTCGGGGAGGCGTGGTCGCCGACCGTCCAGACCGCCGCGATGAGCGCGGTGATGGCCGGGCTGGCGATCGCGGCAGGCCGTGGTGTGCCGGTGGCTCTCGCCGTGACGGGAACCGCGGTCGGGCGCTGGTCCGCGATCGGCGTCGCGACCGGCGGCGGCGGCATCGCGTGGTGTGCGATGGCGCTCTGGCTGGGCGACCGGCTGTCGGCCACGACCGAGCCTGCCGGCATGATCGCCTGGTGGGGCGTCGCGGTCACGCTGATCCAGGTCGGTGGCGAGGAGCTGCTGTTCCGCGGTGCGATCCAGCCGGCGATCGGTCGCGTCGTGCCGCCGCTGGCTGCGGTGCCGACGACCGCTGCGCTGTTCGCGCTGCTTCATCTGCCAGGGGCGTGGAACACGCCGGTCAGCATCCTCAACGTCTTTCTGGCGGGGTGCTGGCTGGGGCTGCTGGCGGAGCGGAGCGGCGGCGTGATCGCGTCGATCGCGGCGCATTGGGGATGGAACGCGGGCGAGGTCAACGTGCTGGGCCTGTTTCCCAATCCCGGCACCGGGCCGTGGGGCGCTCTGTGGGGACATGACATCGTCGGCACCGCGATCTGGGGCGGCGGCGCGGAAGGATTGAACGCCAGCTTCCTCGCGACTTCCACGCTGCCAGGTATGTGCCTGATCGTCCTGGCGATGCGCCGGACCGGCACGGCGTGAGGGCGCCGGTGGGCCTATCGCGCATGGGCGGCGCGAGCGACGTCGATGCGATCGCGCTCGCGGCGGAACGCGTCGAGCGCGCCGCCCGTCAGCGCGACGCCGTCCTCGGTCTTGACCGACATGGGATCGATCGCCGCGCCGTTGAGGTGAACCTCGTAATGAAGGTGGGGGCCGGTCGAGCGCCCGGTCGTGCCGGACAGCCCGATCTCCTGCCCCTGCGCGACGTGTCCGCCCTCCGTCACGCCGGGGGCGAAACGGGTGAAGTGGAAGTATTTGGTCAGATAGCCCTTGTCGTGCTGCAGGATCACCATGTTGCCCGCGGTCGCGCTGAAATGCGCGGCGACGACGGTCCCGGCGCCCGCGGCGTAGACCGGCGTGCCGGAGGGAACCGCGAAATCGATGCCGTTGTGCAGCTTGCGGAAACCCAGCACCGGATGGACGCGCCAGCCGAAGGTGGACGAAACGCGCGCGCCCTCGACCGGGGTGCGCATCAGCGAGCGCACGATGCTGCGGCCATTGCCGTCGTACCAGCCCGGCTGCGCGCCGGGCGGCGCGAAGCGGTACAATGCGCGCGACTTTTCCGCGGTGATGAAGGCGGCGTAGACCAATGTCGGCACGCCGAGCGGCTGGCCATCGGCGTTGACGGTCTGCTCGGCGGCCATTTCGAACACGTCGCCGGGATGGATTTCGCGCTGGAAGTCGAAATCATAGACGAACGCCTGCGCGAAATCCGGGATCAGGCTCTCGTCGACCCCCGCCGCGACGGCAGACGCATAGAGGCTGTCGGCATTCATCTCACCGCGCGCGACGGTAAGCCGGGCAACCACCGATCGTGCCAGCGGCTCCACGCGCCAGCCCTGCGCGGTGGTGTCGTCGTGCGCGAGCAGCACGCCGGAGCTGTCCGCGCGCGTGACGCGCACTTGCAAAACCTCGTCGGGCGTGCCGGGGCCGCCCACGCGCAGACTGGCGATCGCGGTGACGGGACCATCGGCGAGCTGCGGCATGACCAGGGATTGGGCGGTGGCGGCAGCGGGCGTGGCCACCCCCTGCGCACGCAGGAAGGCGGCGAGGTCGCCGACGCCGGGCAGGGTGGTGCTGCGCTCGATCACGTCGCGGGGCGGCGTCTGCACGCGGGGGGCGTCGGCGCGGAACGGTGGCGCGATCGTCCCCTGCGGCGGCAGCCGGCCAATCCATGCGGCGATCGGCGCCGCCAGCAGCAACAACCCCGCGCCGCCGAGCAACATCGGGCGCCGCCGCGGGACGGCGCTGCCCGGCGCCGGCGAAGGAAGGACGGTCGCTTCGCCCGCCCAGTGCCGGGGGTCGAAGCTCAAGGGAACGTCCTCGGCCGGCATGGCATCACTCCGTGCATTGAGTTTTATTTTCAATAAAAAGAATCAATTCCGCAAAGTATAGGAAAAATCAAGTTCGATAATTCTCATGTGAAGGGGCGCGTCGGTGTCCGATAAGAACAGGGTTGCATGGCGTGAGGGAGCATTTTTGCGCCCTCAACACTTTCAGCAATGGGACAGATTCATTTCGTCCGAATTGGATCGTCGTGTATCGGCGACCCGACCTTTTGCATGGGGGCTGACGGAACTGGTCGTCGACGATGATCTTGCCACGCTCGGCAAGTTCGGGGTCGTCCGGCTTGCCGGCGTGATGCCCGATGGCACGGGTTTCGCGATCCCCGAGGACATGGCGCCGCCGCCGCCGCTGGATCTGCCGGGCGACGCCATCGACGCGACCATCTATCTGACCCTGCCCGCGGCACAGGCAGGGGCCGTGGCGTTCGAGGATGAGGAGAATGCCGGTCCCGCCAGCCGCTATCTGGTCGGCGAGAGCGATGTCGTCGACGTCTTTTCCGCCGATCGCACGCGCGAACCGATCGACGTGGCGCGCCCGCACCTGCGCTTCGGCGTGACGCGCGACGACACTTATGGTCGCGTCTGCCTGGGCGTCGCGCGGGTACGCGAAATGCAGAACCGGCGCGCCTTGTTCGACGATCGTTTCGTCCCGCCGCTGCAGGATCTGCGCGCCAGTGCACGATTGCGCGGAGGGTTGAGCGACATCCTGGGCAGGGCGACGCAGCGCGTCGAGGAACTGGCGCTGCGTGCGGTCGAGGCGACGGACGGCGGCGCGGAGACCTTCGCCAGTTTCCTGCTGCTGCAATCCCTCAATCGCTGGTGTCCCGTCCTGGCGCATCTGCAATCGCTGCCGGATGTCCATCCCGAGCGCCTGTTCGAGCAACTGGTGGCGATGACGGGCGAGCTGGCGACGCTGACGCGCGCCGACCGGCGACCGCCGCCGCTGCCCGCCTACGACCACGAAAATCTCCAGGCGACGTTCGAGCCGGTGTTCGACCTGTTGCGCACGATGCTGTCCGCGATCTTCGACCGGTCCGCGGTCCAGCTGCCGCTGGAGGCGGCGGGGCCGGGAGCCTATGTCTCGACGATCACCGATCATCAATTGTACCGCACCGGCTATTTCTATCTCGCGGTGAATGCCGCCGCGCCGCTGGACGAGATCCGGCAGCGCTTCCCCGCCATGGCCAAGATCGGTGCCGTGCAGAAGATGCGCGCGATCGTGGAGAGCGCGCTGCCCGGCGTACCGCTGCGTCACGCGCCCACCCCGCCGCCGCAGCTGCGGGTGCTGCCGGGCTACCTCTATTTCGAGCTGGATCGCGGCGTGCCCGACTGGCGCGATTTCGCCACGGCGCCGGCGCTGGGCCTTCATCTGGCGGGTGAATGGCCCGCGCTGAAGATGGAATTGTGGTGCGTGAAGAGGGCCGAGCAATGAGCGACAACGGCAACCGCACCATCTTCCAACCCTCGCCGCTTCAGGGAGGGGGAGGCCATGCCGCGTTCGGCGGGGCGACGCCGCCCCCACCGCCGCCGCCGCCGTCGTCGGGCCTTCCGCCCTCCATGCCGTCCATGGGGCATGCTCCGCGGCCCGTGCCGGGCGACGACGTGCCGGAACCCGCGACGCCGCGGCAACGGCGTAATCCCATGATCGCCGAGGCCGCGCCCTTGCTCGCGCTTGCCGCAGCGATACGATCCGGCCGCGCGCGGGAACCGCTCGCGCAATTCCATGCGCGCGCGAACGCGGCGGTGATCGCATTCGACCGGGCGATCGGCTCCGCTTACCCGCCGGACACCTGTCGTCGCGCCACCTACGCCGTGTCATCGACCATCGACGACATCGCGCAGAACCTGCCGGGCGTGGGTGCGGAGGCGAGCGAATGGGCACGCCGCAGCCTTGTCGTGCAGATGTTCCGGGAGAATATCGGCGGTGACCGGTTCTGGCAGATCGTCGACGAACTGCTCGCCAACCCGAACGGCAACGACGACCTGATCGAGCTGTTTCATGCCTGCCTGGCGACCGGGTTCGAGGGGCGTTTCCGGGTCATGCCGGACGGTCGCCGACGGCTGGACGAGATCATGAAACGGCTGTTCGCCGCATTGCCGGCCGATCGTGGACGCTCGGACCGCGAGCTGGTGCCGTCGTGGCGGGGCGTGTCGGCCCCCGTGGCGCAGGTCGGGCGATGGAGCCATGCCGCGATCGCGGCGGCGGTGGCGGCGATGCTGTTGCTGCTCCTGTTCATCGGGTTCCGCCTGATGCTGATGCAGTCCGGGCGTCCGGCCTGGGACGCGCTCGCGGCGCTCAATCCCAGCGAGCCATTGCATCTGTCGCGCGGCGGTGGCGGCCTGCCGCCGGGCGAGAGCGGTCAGGCGGCGCGGCTGGAGACGTTCCTGGCGCCCGAGATCGCGCAGCATCTGGTCGCGGTCGATCGCGATGCGGGAACGGTGCGGGTGCGCACGACGATCGGGCAGCTGTTCCGATCGGGCTCCGACGCGCTGGAGCCGGGGCGCGACGCGTTGTTCCATCGCATCGCGGCGGCGATCGACAAGGAGCCGGGGCCGGTCCGAATCGAGGGGCATGCCGACAGCGACCAGCCCACCGGGCTGACCTTCCCCGACAACAACGCCTTGTCCGCGGCGCGCGCCGCCACCGTGGCGGCGATCGTCCGAAGCGGGCTGGCCGACCCGGCGCGAGTCGAGGCGGAGGGGCGCGGCGATAGCGAGCCGATCGCGTCGAATGCCGATGCGGCGGGCAAGGCGCTGAACCGGCGCGTCGAAATCGTGCTCCAGCGGCAGGACTGAGGGGGAGAGGCGCGATGGCATTCATCAAGCGCGCGCTGGGCAACTGGCATGTGGTGACGATCGCGGCGGCGGTGCTGGTGGCGCTGCTGCTGTGTGTCGGGTTGCCGGTCTTCGTCCTGGCGCTTCGGCCGTGGTGGGTGCGACTGCTGCTGCTTGCGCTCGTCGTCGGGACATGGGCGGCTGCATGGTGGTGGCGGCGGCGGCGAGCCGCTCGTGCGGCAGCCAAGCTCGAGGCGGCGGTGTCCACCGATACCGAAGGCGATGTCGCAGCGGAGCGGTTGCGCGGCGCGCTGGCGCAATTGCGCACGGTGGCGGGCGGCAGGCGCGACTATCTCTATTCGCGCCCATGGTATGTCATCATCGGGCCGCCGGGCGCGGGGAAGACGACCGCGCTGCGCGCCTCCGGGCTGCGCTTCCCCGCGGTAGACCAGGCGATGAAGGGAGCGGGCGGCACGCGCAACCTGGATTTCTGGTTCGCGGACGAGGCGGTGCTGGTGGATACCGCCGGTCGCTACACGACGCAGGATTCGGATGCGGCGGAGGATGCGGCGGGCTGGCGCGGGTTTCTCGATTCGTTGCGGCGCAACCGGCCGGCGCGTCCGATCAACGGCGTGCTGGTGGCGATCGGCGTCGACGAGATCGCGACCGGCGACGTCCGCGCGATCGACGATCACGCCGCGACGATCCGGCGGCGGCTGGCGGAACTGTCGGACACGCTCGGGGTCAACCTCCCGGTCTATTGCCTGTTCACGAAAGCCGATCTGCTCGCGGGCTTCACCGACTATTTCGCCGACCTCGACGTGGAGGGGCGTCGTGCGGTGCTGGGGCACAGCTTCGGCCCGGATCGCATGCCCGACGCGGCGGAACTGGCAGGTGCGTTCGACGCGGTGGTGCAGGCGGTGGCGGATCGTCAGCCGGTGCGGCTGGCGGCCGAGCAGGACGTACAGCGGCGCGGCCTGATCCTGGGCTTTCCGACGCAACTGGGGGCGCTGCGTGCGCGCACGATGCGGTTCCTGGAGGGCGCGTTTCCCGCCGCTGCCGGAGCCGGCGGAGCGGCGCCGCTGCTGCGCGGCTTCTATCTGACGAGCGGGACGCAGGACGGCACGCCGATCGACCGGCTGCTGGCGGGCGTGGCGGAGGTGTTCGACCGGCCGCAGGCCGCAGTCGCCGGCGGCGGCGGGGGGCGCGCCTATTTCCTCAATCGTCTGCTGGCCGAGGTCGTCTTCCCGGAGGCGGGACTGGCGCGGCTGCACAGCGCGACGCGTCGCCATCGCGCGATGCGCGCGGGCGGTGCGCTGGCCGCGGTGGCAGCGGTCGCGCTGCTGGTGGCGGCATTGTGGACGGTCGGTTTCCTGCGCAACCGCCATCAGCAGGAGGCGCTCGCGCTGGCGGCGCGTAGCGCGGGCGACGGCATCCGCGAGCGTGGGATCGACATGGTGCAGGTGAGCGCGAACGATGCCGGGCTGGAGGAGGCGGCCGCCGCCCTCGACCAGCTGCGCGCCCTGCCGGGCGGATATGCCGATCGCGCGAACGGCTATCCCCCGCTCACCATGCGCTTCGGGCTGTGGCAGCGCGGGCTGAGCGACGAGGCGGTGCAGGCGTACGAACAGGCGCTTCGCCGCATCCTGCTGCCGCGGCTGATGTTGCGGATGGAGGCGGTGCTGGCCGGCGTGCAGGGCGATCCGCTGGCGGTGTACGAGCCGCTGAAGGCCTATCTGATGATCGGCGGGCAGCGGGCGGGCGGGATCGACGCCCGCCCGCTGCGCGCGTTCGTCACCGCGGATTGGGAGCGGGGCGCGCTGGCGGGGGCGGATCGCGCCGATCTGCGGCGGCGACTGACGGCGCATCTGGACGCGCTGATCGCGGCGGGCGACGTGGAACGCGTGTGGGCCAACCGGCAGGTGCCGCTGGATACGGGTATCGTCACCGCTGCGCGCGCCACGGTGCAGTCGATGCCGCCGGGAGACCGCGCCTATGCGATGCTGCGTTACGGTACGGCCGCCAGTGCGGGGCGCGATTGGCAGGCCGGGCGCGTGATCGCGCCGGCGGAGGCGGTCGCCTTTGCCGATCCGGCGCAGGTATCGGGGCTGTCGGTGCCCTATTTCCTGACGCGCGACGGCTATGCGAAGGCCTATCGCACCGGACTGCTCACGATTTCGGAGCAGTTGCGGCGCGATTCATGGGTGCTGGGCAGCGACAGCGGCGGCGGAATCGGTGAATTGTCGGCGTTAAGGCCGCAGATCGCGCAGCATTACGCCGCCGATTATGCTTCCGCATGGGATCAGGTGGTCGCCGCGTTGAAGCCCGGCGCGCTGTTCGCCGATCCGGCGGCGTTGGGGGCGTTCACGCGGCTGCCGTCGCCGTTCGCCAAGCTGCTGCGCGAGGTGCGGCGTCAGACGCAGCTCGGCAATCCCGATGCAGTCGACATGGCCGCTGGCGGCATGATGGCGCGCGCGACGTCAAGGCTGGGCGCCGCCGCGCCGATGATGGGCGCCGCGACGGCACCTGCGGGTGGCGGCAGCAGCGACGCCGGCGCGATGATCGCGGCGCATTTCGCCGAGCTCAACGCCTATGTCGGTGACGGCAGGCAACCCTCGCCGCTGGACCAGTTCGTGGACGCGGTGAAGACGGGCGGGCAGGCGGTCCTGGCCGCGCGCGCGGGCGGTGCGGCGGGCGGGCCGGCGTTGCAGGTCGCGGTCGATCAGGCGAATGCGACGATCGCGTTGCAGGCACAGCAGGCGCCCGGCGCGCTCAAGTCGTTCGCCACCGATCTGGCGCAGGGCGGCGCGACCGCGAAATCGGCGGTGGCGCAGGGCAATCTGCAACAGGCATGGACCCAGACGATGCTGCCGGCCTGCCGGGCGGCGACGCAGGACAGATATCCGTTCTTCGCGGCGTCCACCGCCGATGCCTCCGTCAGCGAAACGGTTCAGTTGTTCGGCGCGAGCGGCCTGCCCGGTTTCGTCGAGGCCAATCTGAAACCGGTGCTGGACACGTCCGGTCCGGTGTGGCGGTGGCGCGGCGACGATCCGGCCGCCGCCGCATTCGATCCCGGCAGTGCGGACGCCTTCGCCAAGACGATGCAGATCCGCGACCTGTTGCTGGCCGGACAGCCGTTCAAGGCGCAGCTGGCGTCGACCGGGCCGGGGGTGGACGCGGTCGAACTGGCCGCGGGCACGTCCTACCGCCTGGACGCCGCCACGCGCGAGGCGCGGCAATATCAATGGTCGCTGCAGGGCGGACTGCCGGAGGCGCACGTGACGCTGTTCAAGGGTGGGCAGAAGGTCGATGAGGTCGCCGCCGGCGGTCCGTGGGCGATCTTCCGGCTGTTCGACAAGGCGCGCCGTCGCAATGACGGGCAGACCGCGTTCCTGGCGACCTTCGGGTCGGGCGATGCCACCGCCACGCTGCGGATCATCCTGCCCGACGATCGAAATCCCTTCGGTCACGGCGGGTTGTGGACGTTCCGATGCCCGGCCGCGCTGTGAGCGGCGTGATGCTGTTCGGCAAGCTGCCCGCGCATGGCGACTTCGTGTCGCGCGGGCTGTCCGCCGTCGAGCGGAGTTGGTGGGACGAGCGCCTGTCGATCGGCATCGCGCGCGCCCGCGCCGCGACGGGGGAGGCGTTCGACGCCCTGTGCGACGGTGCACCGCCGTGGCGTTTCCGCCTGCACCCGGGGAAGAATGCGATCAGCGGTTCGGTGGCGGTGTCGATCGACCGCGCGGGTCGGCGCTTTCCGATCGTCGTGGCACGCCGCGATGCCAACGCGGCCGCGGCGTGCGAGGCAGCCTTGCTGCGCGGGCTTCGCGAGGGACTGGATGCCAATGCGGTGGTGGCGCTGGTCGGGGACGGGATCGATGAGGATCTGCCGTCGCTCCCCGCCGGATGGTGGTGCGCCGCGCATGACGTCGATCCGTTGCGCGAGGTCGACCCGGCCGCCGCGCTGCCGCTGATGATGGCGCAACATGCCGGCGAGGAGACTGACGGATGACGCGATCGTTCCGGATCGACTGGTCGGGCGAAAGCGACGTCGGCCGCGTGCGCGCGGTCAACGAGGACAGCTATCTCGGCCTGCCGGAGCGCGGGATATGGGTCGTCGCCGACGGGATGGGCGGTCACGCTGGGGGGGATTGGGCATCGGCGCACCTGACCGCGGCGATCGCCGCAGGCCCGGCAGGCGACACGTTTGAGGAGGCGGTCGAATGTTGCGCCGCCTCGATCCATGCCGCCAACGCCGCGATCTGGCAGGAAGCGCGGACACGCGGCACGCAGATGGGAACCACCGTCGTCGCCGTGCTGGTGCGGGACGGCCGGTTCGCCGCGCTGTGGGCGGGCGACAGTCGCGCCTATCTGTTGCGAGACGCGAAGCTGTTGCGGCTGACGCGCGACCATAGCCAGGTGCAGGCGCTGATCGACCGCGGGCTGCTGAGCGAAGCGGACGGTGCCGGGCATCCGATGGCGCATGTGCTGGCGCGTGCGGTCGGCGTCGAACCGACCCTGGCGCTGGACGTGGTGACCGACACGCTGGCGCCGGACGACGTCCTGCTGCTCACCAGCGACGGGGTTCACGGCGTCGTCGGCGACGAGCAGATCGCGCACCGGGCGGGGCAGGCGACGGTGGCGCAGGTGCCGCGACTGCTGATCGAACAGGGGCTTGCGAACGGATCGGCGGACAATCTGACCGCGGTGGCGATCGGCCTGTCGGAAGCCACGCTGCTGATGGTGGGGGCACAGGCATGAACGGCGCGGACGACGACGGCGGACGGACGATCTTCGTCCCCGGCAGCGGGGATGCCCCGGCACCGGTCGCGCCGACCGAGGTGTCGATGCCCCCCGTTGCGACGTCGCCGGCCGCATCGCCTGCCGCGGGCCGGCGGCTTCAGCCCGGCGACGTCCTCAATCACATCTTCGAGGTGCGGCGCTACATCACCGCGGGCGGGATGGGCGAGGTGTGGGAAGGCGTGAACACGCACACCGACGAGCGCGTGGCCATCAAGGTGATGCTGCCGCAACTCGCCGCCGACCCGAACGTGCAGGCGATGTTCCGCAAGGAGGCGCGGACGCTGACGCGGCTGTCGCATCCGGCGCTGGTGGCCTATCGCGTGCTGGCGATCGAGCCGACGCTCGGCATCCTCTACATCGTCACCGAATATGTCGACGGCACGAATCTGCAGGACGTGCTGGCCGAGGTGCCGCGCGACGGCGACAGCCTGCGGCTGTTCATGCGCCGGCTGGCGGAGGGGCTGCGGGCGGCGCACGTGCTGGGCGCGATCCACCGCGACATGTCGCCGGACAATGTCCTGCTGGACGGCGGCCGGCTGGACGGCGCGCGGATCATCGATTTCGGCATCGCGAAGGACCTCGATCCGCACAAGGGTACGATCGTTGGCGACGGGTTCGCGGGGAAGCTGGGCTATGTCGCGCCCGAACAATTGGGTGATTTCGGCCGCGAGGTGGGTCCGTGGACCGACGTGTACAGCCTCGCGCTGGTGGTGCTGGCGGTGGCGGCGGGCAAGCCGCCCGCGATGGGGGTGACGCTGGTCGAGGCGGTGGATCGACGGCGGGCGGCGGCGGACCTGAGCGCCGCACCCGAGGCGTTGCGGCCGATCCTGCAGGCGATGCTGGTGCCGGATCCGGCGCAGCGGATGCGCGGCATGGACGAGGTCATCGCGGCGATCGATCGCGGGGGAGCGCTCGTGATGCACGCGGCGACAGCCGCTGCGACCCCGGCACGTACGACGGGGCGGGGCGCGCAGATGCCGGGGGCGGTGTCCGGGCAGGTGTCCGGGGTGGGGGGCAGGCGCCCGATCCTGATCGGCGGGGGTGCCGCGGTTTTGGCGGTGGCCGCCGGGCTGGGCTGGTTGACGTTCGGAGGCGATGACGCGGCGGTGCCGCCGCCGGTCGTGCCCCCGCCCCCGACATCGAGCACGACGGCACCCGCCGATCCGGTCGCCGCGGCACAGGCAGCGGTGGCGGGCGCGCTGCCGGGTATCGCCTGTTCCTGGCTCGACGTGCGGGATGTGCGGCGCGACGGCAGCGGCATCTCAATGAAGCTCGGCGGCGTGGCGGGCGACCCGGTCGCGGCGCAGGGTGCGCTGCAACGCGCGCTCGGCGCGTCCGTGCCGGTGCGACGCGTCGACGCCGACGTGATGACGCTGCCCCGCAACCTGTGCGGCGCGATCCAAACCTTCGCGCAGGTGCGCGCGACCGGCGCTTCGCTGCTGTCGGTCGAGAAGCAGCGGTGGGAAATGGACCGTCGCGCGGACAGCACCATGGGCGACCAGAAGGTGGCGCGGGTGGCGGTCTATCTCGATCCGCGCGTCAGCGGCGACGACTTCACGATGGTGTTCTGGGAGGAAGGCGCGGCGACCGCCACGATGATGACCCGGTCGCAGCTCCTGAACGGATCGTTCTCGCCGACCGCGGACGGTCGCTACATGATGAAGGGCGGGGACATTACGGGCAGCGGAATCAAGGGCTTCGCGCTGATCCGCGGACGTGGCCCGTTTCCCTCCGACCTCGTCGCGCCGGCGCTGCCGCTGGCGCCCGACTGGCGCACGCGCTTCCTGGCGGCGGCGCGCGCCAACGGGTGGTCGGTCGAGATGCTGTGGTTCCAGACGCAGGATCTGACGCCGAATTGACGAACCGATCAGGCGTAGGACGATCCGGCCCCACCGGCCGCGTCGCCTCTCCAGCCGCCTTCGACGGCGAGTGCCTGCTGATTGGCCGCGATCTGACGAAAGTGAAGCTGGTTGAAGAAGTAAAGGTGCTTCCACTCCTCGCTGCCACCCGGCAAGATCTGCCGATCGAAATGCGGCCGGTCGATCCGCTGGAAATCGCCGCCGTAGCGGCATCCGAGCGCGGTTTTGGCATGTTCGCGAAAGGCGCCGAAGGGCGTGTCGATGGCGGCCGTCGCCATGGCCTCGGACAATGCCGGATTGCCGAAGCCGATCCGCCAGCTATGGCCGAGCTGGAGATCGATCGCGCGCCCGAGCTTGTGCGCCGAGAAGCCCGCAGGCGGAACGACCGCGCCAGACACGATCGAACCTTCCACGCGGAAAAGCTGATTGACGAAGACGTAGATGCCGAGCCGCTCGGCCTTCGCGTTCATCGAATTGACGACCGCGGCAAAGTCGACGTCGGCCAACCCGACCTGTCCCAACGCGGGCACCAGGGTGGTGAAGCCGATGCCGGGATAGGTGTTCATGAGCCGGGGAAAATCGACCTTGGCGAGGCGACCCGTGACCGACAGCCGGTCCCTCTGCATCGCCTGGAGGAAGGACCAGGTAGCAGCGCCGACGACCCCGTCGACGGTCAGCGGCACCGGGTTTCGGACCATGTAGACGCCGCCGGGCGTCAGCGCGCCGGAAACGTTGGCGGCGAACCACTGCAGTCGCTTGACAGCCACGTGGGTCATGGCATCGAAGTGGCCCGCCAGCATGGCTTCTCCCGCGGCCAGAATCCCGATCCTCCGCAGACCGATCTGCAACGCACGGACGCTGTGTGGGGCGGGCAGGGTGCTTGCCATGTCGGTGGCATCGTCGACGTTGCCGCGTCTGAGCGACGGTACGGGAGCGGCGGGCTGCGTCATCGTCGCGCCGCCTCGTCATAGGCCTTTCGGAACTCGGCGGCGAAAACGTCCATGAAGGCCTCGTCGGAGCCCTTCGCCACGCCGGAGAATTCGCGCTCGTAGGCCTGCCATAGCGCGGCGTCGCGAGCGCCGGGGAGGATGCGCGACAGCAGGCCGCGTCGTTCCGCGCGCCCGCGGATCGCCGTCGGGGAGAAGCGGTCGAGCGTCGCCTTCAGCGCGCCCTGCATCGCCTTCAGCGTCGCGACCTGATGCGCCTGCAGGTCGACGAACGCATCCTCGATGGCGCGATCCGCCGGCATGAACCCGCGCTCGGGTGCGCGCAGCAGCTGCGCGATCGCCTGTTCCGGCGTGCGCGCGAACTTCAGCGGGTTGTTGCCGTCGAACTGGAGCGCGGTCCGCGCGGCTCCCATCTGCGCCTTGGCCCGGGTGCGCGCCTCCAGCATCACCACCATTCCCGCGACCAGCTGCCGCAGCAGTGCGCCGGTGGCGCCGGCCAGGGTCGCATCGTCGGGCAGGGTCGCGCGATCGATCCGCGCCGCCTGCGCCAGCGCCGCGCCGAAGGCGGCGGGGGAGGCAGGAAGCGGCGCAGGCGCGGCCGCCGATGCCGGCTGCGCGGTTCCCGTCGCCGACGCCGGCGCGACGACCGGCGCGGGCGTGGTGACGGGCGGGGGATGGCCGAAGCCGCCGCGTGCCCAGTCGACCGTGTTGCTGGCGGCCAGTTCGCCCCAGATGTCGACCGCCGCGGGCGGGGCGGCGGGCGCAGGTCCGCTGGACCAGCCGGATGCAGGCTCCGCCGGGGGGGGCGGCTCGCTCCAACTGCCCCAGCCCGACGGCGGCTCGGCGGGCGGGGGGGGCGGTGAGGGCGCCCAGCCATCGCCGGAGGCGGGCGGCGGCGCCCAGCGCGCCGCCAGCGCGCCACGACCGCTGATCTCCGCGACGGGGGCGGGGCGATCCC